>NZ_PCZD01000012.1:0-40643 GCF_002553975.1 Lactobacillus sp. UMNPBX6 | reverse complement strand
TATAAGATAGGCGAAAAGGCAGGTCTTTTCGCCTTTATTTTATACAAAAAAAGAGATCGAATCCAAATGATTCGATCTCTAAAAAAGCACCCTTAATTGTCAATGTCTTAACTTAATGACATTGCCTAAACGTTCACTGCCTTTTTTAATGAAATAAATTATTTGGTCAACTTTTCTGTACTTTCAAGTAATTCAGCACGTTGAGCTAAATTCATGTAAAGTCTGTTGTTTGAAACAGCGATACCTTCAATTTCACGACCAGTGTGGAATTGATAAGTATCCTTGACTTCACCATTACGAGCAATTTTAGCAATTACATCGTTAAATGCAAGATAGAAGTTGTCATTCTTAGCATCGTATGTGAAACCTTGAGTATAAGTATTTGAAACAATACCAGTCTTAGTTGCACCTACCATAGTTGGGTACCAGTTATCACCTTTACGGTTGAATTCCCAGTATTCAGTTTGGTTCTTTTGCTTGTTGTAAAGAGTTGTGTACATCTTGTGATCACTTACAATAACACCATCGTGGAAGTAACGGCCTTCTGAGTCGCTACCATTCCAGCATTTGAATGTCCAAATCTTATTAATGCGCATATCACTCTTACGGATTTGAAGCAATTCTTCTGATCTATTGCTCTTATATGATGTCTTATTATCATAGTTAACTACATAAATATACTTATCAGTTGCGCCCATAGCTTGACCGTGACCAATTGGAATATATGGACTTACCTTAATATTTTTAACGTAAGAATTGAACTTCTTTTGAGACATATCAAGCAAGTATTGACCATTAAAAGCATTAGTCAAATGGTTTAAATTATAAGCAATGATGTGACCATTAGAAATTTTAGTACTGCTGAGTAAACTAGTGTAAAGCCAGCCGTCTGACATAGCAATACCTTCTGGAATATGACCTACACGGTTAATGTAATCGTCGTCTTTAATGTCTCTAGCAACACTAAGTAAAACTGGTTGGAAGAAACGAGTCTTAAAGGTCATATTACCATTATCAGTAGTGTAACTGTGCTTTGCTTTATCCGGAGCAAAGTCAGTCTTAGTTACGTAGTTAGATGAACTACCATAGTAAGTCTTCCAAGATTTTAGGTCACCACTAAATGGTTGTGCTGAAACACTATCTGCATCAGCAACGCCTTCTTTAGTACTCTTTCTTACAGTAACTTTTACAGTAGCTTTAGCACTACCATAACTATACTTAACCTTGTAAGTACCTGGTTCAGAACAATCAATTGCATCTTCAGAAATTGTAATATCTTGGGTAGGAATAACGGTTCCCATATAGTTAGTTACATAACTAACTGCATCTTCTGGAGCAAAATCAGAATGACTATTTCTTACTAAACTTACAGTCTTAGGAACAGCAATAGTGTTTCTAGTAAACCAGTTTTGGTTAACATATCCTACTTTACGGCCATTAACATAAATGCGCCAGTAGGTACCGTTGTGAGTTTTAATTCGTTGATCAGATTGAATATGAGCATATTGATAGTCACTGGCATCTGCTAACTTCTTAACAGGCTTACCATTCTTAATGCTCTTATAAACATTGTAATGTTTATTACTACCTACTTTAACCATCAAATCGTAAGAAGTACTGGTTTGAACTGGCCCCTTTTTAGCAGTTGAACTATCTTTAGCTTTGTCTGTTTTAGTAGTTGACTTAGAATTAGCGGCAAAAACAGGATTTGAATAACCCATTAATAAACCAACACTAACTGCAACAGCTGATGTTGCAGTTAAAATCTTATTTGTATATTTCAAGCTTGTCCTCCTACAATATTACAACAATATTTTACATAGTTATTATAATATATAAACAATATTCTCAAAAATACAATTTGAATACAAGTAAATCTCTTTATTTGACACTTTTATTACGAAGTGATTTAATTAGCACAGTACTTAAAAGAGTGCTAATTAATACGAAATAAATTTAGGAGGCAAATATATGCTAGTACCTACAGTTATTGAACAAACTGCTCGTGGTGAACGTGCTTATGACATTTACTCACGCTTATTAAAAGATAGAATTATTATGTTGAGTGGCGAAATTAACGACCAAATGGCTAACTCAATTATTGCTCAATTGCTTTTCCTTGATGCACAAGATAACACTAAGGATATTTCACTTTACATTAATTCACCAGGTGGTGTAATTACTTCTGGTCTTGCAATTATGGATACTATGAATTTCATTAAATCAGATGTATCAACTATTGCAATTGGTATGGCTGCTTCAATGGCTTCTATTCTTTTGACTAGTGGTACTAAGGGTAAGCGTTTCGCATTACCTAACTCTACTGTACTTATTCACCAACCTTTAGGTGGAGCACAAGGTCAACAAACTGATATTCAAATTGCAGCTAACGAAATTTTAAAGAGTCGCAAGAAGATTAACGAAATCTTACACGAAACTACTGGTCAACCTTTGGAAAAGATTCAAAAGGATACCGAACGTGATAATTACTTAACTGCTGAAGAAGCTAAGGAATACGGTTTAATCGATGAAATTATGGTTAATAAGAAGAAGTAATCATAAATTATAATCAAAAGAGGATTTGCGTGTGCGAATCCTCTTTTTTTAATCTCTCAAATTTTCAGCCAATTCATGTAACTTTTTGAATCGATGATTAACACCAGATTTTGAAATAGGTCCATCCGGAATTTGATCCGCTACTTCTTTTAAAGTTAATTCTGGATGAGCTAATCTAAAACGTGCTAAAATCTGTAACTTTTCTGGTAAGCTGTCGATTCCTTTTTCTTTTTGAATCAACTGAATATCTTCTACCTGTTTTGCAGAAGCGGAAGCCGTCTTTTTCATATTAGCTGTATCACAATTAACCAAGCGATTAACCGAATTACGCATGTCTCGCATGATTCGTAAATCTTCAAAATTTAGCATAGCATTTAATGCTCCAACTACATGCAAAAAATCTCCGATTTTAGCTGCTTCCTTAAGGTAGACAATGTAACCTCGACGACGTTTCGTCATCTTAGCATTCAAATAAAAATACTCATTCATCAACTTAGCTAAATCTTCATTATGATCTTCATAAGTTGAATAAATTTCTAAATGATATCTACTAGTCTCAGGATTATTAACGCTACCGCCAGCTAAAAAAGCACCTCTAAGATAAGACATTGCACCTTCCCGTGACTTCATAATTCTCTGTGGAATTCTGGTAACTAATCCTCGAGCAGGATCCCAAATATTTAAGTTTTCCAATATTTCTTGCACGTCACGATTAAGTCGAACTAGATACTGATTATTCTTTTTTAATTTCATCTTACGAGAAACAATCAATAATGGTTCAATTCCATATGCAACTTTAATCAGTTTAAAAATTCTTCGTGCAATAGCGGGATTTTCTGTAGTGATATCTAGACTAAATTGATGATCATGAAGATTTAAAACCCCATTCATTCGCAAAAAAGCAGCTAACTCTGCTTTAGCATGCTCTGGATGCACCTCAAGCGAAGTTAGCTCCTTTTTGACTTCACTAGCATAACTAGCCATTATTTTCCTTCATTCTTTTACGTGACATTGCTTCAAATGCCAAATTCATTATTTCCTTTGCTACTTTTTCTCCATCATGAAAGACCAACCCGTGTCGTTGATCAATAAAATCATCGGTAATAACACGACAATTTTGCGCTCTCAAACCATTAAAGTCATTCTTAACAGGTTCAAGATATGCATCATAATCCTCTGGGTGGAATTTACTCATATCAATTTTAGCTCCGTTAACTAAAGCTGTATTGATATAGTTTCCACCTAAGTGACGATTGATTACCTCCACGTGCTCTGCATCGCTAAAGTGATCAGTTTCTCCACGTTGAGTCATGATATTACAAATATAAACTACTTCAGCCGGGGTTTCTCGAACCGCTTCACCTAAATTAGAAATCATCAAATTAGGCAAAATAGAAGTAAATAAACTACCTGGACCTAAGACAACTGCATCTGCCTGCATTATCGAAGCTAAAACAGGTAAAACTGCTTTAGGTGTGGCATTCGAATTAGTATCTGTTACCCAAACACGTTTGATTCTTTTATCTTTTGAGGTAATCTCCGTTTCCCCGGCTTCCGTGGTACCATCAATAAACTCGGCGTTTAACGTTAAAGGTTCGTTAGATGCTGGAAAGACGTGGCCGTCGACCTTCATCATTTTAGATAAAGATTGAACAGCATCAAAAATATTCCCATGCATTTCATTCAAAGCTGCAATGATCAAGTTACCAATAGCGTGGCCTGAGAAGAATGCATCAGATGAATCAAACCGATATTGAAAAATGTCTTTTTCTTCTTGTGGCAAATCACTTAAAGAAACTAACACATTTCTAATATCACCCGGTGGAACAACGTTAATAAAATTTCTGATAGAACCAGATGAGCCACCATCATCGGATACCGTAACAATGGCAGTAATTTCCGCATTTTGATCTTTCAATGCATTTAGAATAACTGGTAACCCAGTACCACCACCGATAACTACTACCCGCGGACGTCTGCCTTTAATTACGCGCACAATTCGCGTTTCTCCATATGACATCGCGATATACCTACTTTCTAATGTAGCGACTTACCTCACGGTGAGTTATATCAACTGGATATTTTTTGGATAAGTCACGAGCAAGTTGTTGTGCAATTGATACACTACGATGTTGACCACCAGTACAACCAATTGCAATTGTCAATTTTTCTTTTCCTTCTTTAATATAACCAGGAATAGCGGTTTCTAATAAATCCAATAATTTTTGATAGAAAACCAGTGTCTCTTCTTTATTCATTACATAATCAAAGACACGCTTATCTAATCCTGTGAATGGACGCAACTCCGGAATATAGAATGGATTAGGCAAAAAACGCACATCCATTACAATATCCGCATCAATTGGCATGCCATACTTAAAACCGAATGACATTACTTCAATTGAAAATGGCTGACGCTTACGGTCACTGAAAGTATTAATTAACTTCTGTTTTAAATCTTTAGTAGATAAATTAGACGTATTAATGATGTAATTTGAACGATTTTTGATTGGCATCAAAATACGACGTTCTTCTTGAATGCCATCTAACAAACGTCCCTTACCATTATTAGCTAGTGGTGGAAGCCGTCTAGTTTCCTTGTAACGTGCTACTAACACATCATCTGAAGCATCTAAAAAGAGAATAGTAGCTTGAACGTTGCCATTATCTTCGAGTGAATTTACCTCATCTAATAAATCTGTATAAAAAGTTTTAACACGTAAATCAATTACTACTGCTACCTTATGGAAATCATTTGAATTATTAATTAAATCCCAAAAGCTTCCCAATAATGTTGGTGGCAAGTTATCAACTACGAAGTAACCCATATCTTCTAAATCATGAGCCACAACAGTTTTGCCTGCCCCACTCATTCCTGTAACAATTAATAATTGTTTCTTATCATCAGCCATTGTTAGCCCTCCTTCTGTAAATTATATCATACCGGGTGTTCCATTATAGTGCAAAAAAAAGAGACCATCGCGGCCTCTTTTTCATAATTATTAACGGTGCATAAATGCAACGACTATTTCATTGATACCAAATACTAACAACCAAAATGCAACTAACCATACTAAACTCAAAGCTGCAAAAAGTGGGTTAAAGATCAAGAAAATAGCAATAACTAAACTTAGAATGTTCAAAACTAAGTTAAAGATAAAGTATCCTGTTGAAAAGTCACGCAAGTGCCATGAAAAGACAATTCCGACAGCTGAGTCGACAAAGAACCAAATTGCAAATAAATATGCAATGGTCAATCCACCAATATCATATGAGCATAAGAACAAAATACCCACAATGATATCTAAAATACCTGAAATAAGTGCTACCCAACTACGTGCAAAGAAAGCACGAAAACGTGAATAACCAGCAAGCCATACTAAACCTTGCAAAATTGACAAAATACCAAAGATTAATACAAATGCATGCAATCCCTTGGCTGGATGTCTAAGAAGCAAAAAAGCAACAACAACCATTAATACACCAGCGATAAAGGCGCCCCAATCGAAGCCATGATTATCTCTAGAACTTGAAAAAATGTCCATTATTCGTCCTCCTTGGTGCCTATTTTACACTTATTCGAGGATAAAAACACTTACGCATTACTTTTTATTTTCCGCATCCCTAGTTAACTTAGTATCACGCTTTAAAACTGGCTTTAAATATTGACCAGTATAGCTTTCTTTCACCTCCGCTATTTCTTCAGGCGTTCCTGTAGCAACAACGTTACCGCCACCTTCACCTCCTTCAGGTCCTAAATCAATAATCCAGTCAGCGTTTTTAATCACATCTAAATTATGTTCAATTACTAGAACAGTGTTTCCTTCATCAACTAAGCGCTGCAAAACTTCAAGCAAACGTTTAATATCATCGGTATGCAGACCTGTCGTTGGCTCATCCAAAATATAGAAATTCTTACCAGTTGATAATTTCTGCAATTCTGCAGCCAACTTCATTCTTTGGGCTTCCCCACCTGATAAAGTTGTAGCAGATTGACCTAATTTAACATAGCCTAAACCTACATCAACAATAGTCTGCAATTTACGTGCAATTTTAGGAATATTTTCAAAGAACTTGCATGCTTCATTAATTGTCATATCAAGCACTTGAGCAATATTCTTTTCACGATAAGTTACTTCCAAGGTTTCTGAATTATAACGACTGCCATGACAAACTTCACATGGGACATACACATCTGGCAAGAAATTCATTTCGATCTTAATAATTCCGTCACCATGACATGCTTCACAGCGGCCGCCTTTAACATTAAATGAAAAACGAGCCTTAGTATAACCTCTCATTTTAGCTTCATTTGTTTGAGCAAAAAGCGTACGAATATCATCGAAAACGCTAGTATAAGTAGCCGGATTACTACGTGGGGTACGTCCAATAGGACTTTGATCAATATCGATAATTTTTTCAATATTTTTATAGCCACGAATTGACTTATATTTACCTGGCTTAGTTGAATTATGGTTTAACTTTTGCGCTAATGCTCGCTTTAAAATCATATTAACTAAAGTTGACTTACCTGAACCAGAAACACCACTCACTACGACAAATTTTCCTAAAGGAAAATCAACGTTAATATTCTTTAAATTGTTTTCTTGTGCACCGGTAATAGTGATCTTCTTACCATTACCCTTGCGGCGTTTTAATGGCACAGGAACAAACTTTTTTCCCGACAAATATTGACCAGTCAAAGACTTAGGATTTTTCTCCACTTCTTCTGGTGTACCTTGAGACATTACCTTACCGCCGTAAACGCCGGCGCCTGGTCCCATATCAATCAGATAATCGGCTTGGCGCATAGTCTCATCATCGTGTTCAACCACAATCAAAGAATTGCCTAAATCACGCATTCTCTTAAGTGAAGCAATCAAACGATCATTATCACGTTGATGAAGTCCAATTGAAGGTTCATCTAAAACATACATAACTCCTGATAAGTTAGAACCAATCTGAGTAGCCAAACGAATACGTTGAGCTTCTCCACCAGATAAAGTATTGGCAGAACGAGAAAGGGTCAAATAATCTAATCCAACGCTGTCTAAGAATGAAAGACGATCACACACTTCTTTCAAAATTGGTTTAGCAATTACAGTTTCTTGTTCACTTAATTTGACGCTCTTAAAGAAATCTAAGGATTTATTGATTGAAAGTTCAGAAGCTTCAGCGATATCCTTGTCCATTACCTTTACAGCCAAAGCTTTTCCATTTAATCGCTTACCGTGACAAGTTGAACAAGTCAGCTCTGTCATATACTTGCCCATCACATCGCGCATAAATTTGGACATTGGATGTTTATAGCGTCTTTCAACATTATCCATTACCCCTTCAAAAGGCTGGGTTGTGTCATTAACGCCAAAATCCCCTGTAACATGAAATTTCACTGGCTTAGTTGAACCGTGAAGAATCGTTTCTCTTTGCTTTTTAGTTAATTTATTAAAAGGCTTGTCCATTGGAATATCAAGTGCTGCACAAGCTTGTTCTAACATTTCAGTGTAATAATTAGACGTCTTCCATGGAGCTAACGCACCTTCTGCCAAAGTTTTGGTCTTATCAGGTACAACCAAATCTTCATCAACGGCTAAATTCATCCCTAATCCATCACAATCAGGACAAGCACCAAATGGCGCATTAAATGAAAATAGTCTTGGCTCCATTTCGCCTACTGTAAAACCACACTTAGGGCAAGCATAATATTCAGAGAAGTTAAGCATCTCCCCGCCAATAACATCAACATTCATGTAGCCATCAGATAAACGAAGAGCTGATTCAATTGAGTCAAACAAACGAGATTTAATACTATCTTTCACGATTAAACGATCCACAACAATATCAATATTATGTCGCTTATTTTTAGCTAAATTAAACTCTTCTCCAATTTCGTGCATCTCACCATCAACAATAACACGAACATATCCAGCACGTTGTACTCGTTTAAAAACTTCCTTGTGTTCACCGCGTTTAGCACGAACAACGGGAGCTAACAATTGGATTTTAGTTCTTTCGGGTAAAGACATGATTCGGTCTACCATTTGATCAACCGATTGTCGTTCAATCAAAGTTCCATCATTCGGACAAATTGGATGACCTACACGAGCCCATAAAAGACGTAAATAATCATTGATTTCGGTTACTGTTCCGACAGTTGAACGTGGATTATGTGATGTGGTTTTTTGATCAATTGAAATAGCGGGATTCAACCCATCGATTGAATCAACATCTGGTTTATCCATCTGGCCCAAGAATTGTCTAGCGTAACTAGAAAGTGATTGTACATAGCGTCTTCTACCCTCTGCATACAAGGTATCAAAAGCTAAAGAACTCTTTCCAGAACCTGATAGACCAGTAACTACTACTAATTGGTTTTTAGGAATAGTTATATCAATATCCTTTAAATTATGTTCTCGTGCACCACGAATAACGATCTTATCATTTACCATTAAAAGCTTTCCCCTTTTTTGTCTTTGGTTTTCTAGATGACTTTTGTAAATCGATAATAGCATCCCGTAAGTTTGCTGCCTCTTCAAAGTCCAACTTTTTAGCGGCTTCCTTCATCTGCTCTTGCAAATTCTTAATCATCGCCTTCTTTTGACTAGCAGTCAATTCATCGAAGTTCAAATCAGCAAAACTATCAGACTTTTTATCTTTATCATCACTTGATGGCTTCGTAATAGAAATTACATCTTGAACAGGCTTGATAATTGTCTTAGGTGTAATTCCATGTTCTTTATTAAACTCTTCTTGAATCTTACGCCGTCTCTTAGTGGCATTGATTGCGGCTCTCATAGAATCAGTAATCGTATCGGCATACATAATTACTTCACCATTTGCATTACGAGCCGCACGACCCATTGTTTGAACTAGCGGACGATATGCACGCAAAAAGCCTTCTTTATCTGCATCCAAGATAGCTACCAGTGAAACTTCTGGCACATCAATACCTTCACGTAACAAGTTAATTCCGATTAACACATCAAATTTACCTAAACGTAAATCACGCAAGATTTTCATTCGCTCAAGTGTCTTAATGTCAGAGTGCAAATATTGCACTTTGATTCCCAGATCCTTTAAGTAATCTGTCAGATCCTCTGCCATCTTTTTGGTCAAAGTAGTAACAAAGACTCGTTCATTGCGATCAATCCGTTTATTAATTTCGCCAACTAGATCATCGATCTGCCCTTCAATCGGCCTTACTTCAATCTTCGGGTCTAGTAAGCCTGTTGGTCGAATAATTTGTTCAACCTTATGATCAGTTCGCTCTAATTCATAATCACCTGGCGTAGCAGAAACATACAGTATTTGATGAACATGCTTTTCAAATTCAGATAACTTAAGTGGACGGTTATCAAGCGCTGATGGTAAACGGAAACCATAATCAATCAACGTCTGCTTACGATTGCGGTCACCATTATACATCGCACGAATTTCGGGCATAGTCGCATGCGATTCATCAATTAAAATCAAGAAATCATCAGGGAAGAAATCTAGCAAAGTATAAGGCGGTTCTCCAGCTTTTCTACCTTCCATGTGACGAGAATAATTTTCAATTCCGTTAGTATAGCCAACTTCACTCATCATTTCCATATCATATGTAGTACGTTGCTTAATTCTCTCGGCTTCAAGTAGCTTGCCTTCGCCTTCAAACTTCTTTACCTGAATTTTCATTTCTTTAGAAATCTCTTTAAGCGCGCGCCGCAATTGTTCATCATTAGTCATAAAGTGCGTAGCTGGGAATAAAGAGATACTTTCTCTTTCACCAATTACTTCTCCAGTCAAAGAGTCAATTTCAACAATGCGATCTATTTCATCCCCGAAAAATTCGATACGATAAGCATGATTCGAGTTACCAGCTGGGAAAATCTCTACCACATCGCCGCGAACACGGAAACGTCCCCGTTGAAAATCGATATCGTTGCGGTCATATTGCAAGTTTACCAAATCACGCAATAATACATTACGATCATATTCTTGACCTTCATGAATCATCAAAACGCTACGGGCATATTCTTTAGGATCACCTAAACCATAAATTGACGATACAGAAGCTACGACAATAACATCGTTACGCTCCATTAAAGCTGAAGTAGTGGCGTGTCGCAACTGATCGATTTCATCATTGATAGCCGAATCCTTTTCGATATAAGTATCGGATTGAGGAACATAAGCTTCTGGCTGATAATAATCGTAGTAAGAAACAAAATACTCAACTGCATTATGAGGAAAGAAACTTTTAAACTCGCCATAAAGTTGACCTACTAAAGTTTTATTATGCGTAATTACCAAAGTGGGCTTATTCAAGTTAGCAATAATATTGGCCATAGTAAAAGTCTTACCAGTACCAGTTGCACCCTCCAAAATTTGTTCTTTATAGCCTTTTTTAAAGCCAGCAGTTAATTTATCAATAGCCTGCTCCTGGTCTCCAGCAGGTTTAAATTTAGATACTAATTCAAATTTGCGATCTTTTTGTCGTTTAATCATGGTCAAAAACTCCTCATGAAAAAAGTTGGACCAAATTGTCCAACTTTCTAATTAGTATTTATATTTTACTACCACGAACGTGTTTTCGCACGAAATATGCCCATTTTATTTAAGAAGTTCAGCTAAAGCTGCTTGGTAGTCTTGTGCAGCCTTCTCTGCAGTTGCGATATCCTTCTTATTTACACCAACATAAGCCTTGATAACTGGTTCAGTACCTGATGGACGAAGAGCAACCCAAGTTTCATCATCTAAGAAGTACTTCAATACGTTTGATTCTGGGAATTCTTCAAGTGGTGTAACATTACCATTTTCAATAGTTTCTTTCTTCAAGAAGTCTTGAATCTTGTTAACTTTGACACCATTGATTTCGCTTAAATGTTCATCACGCAACTTGCTCATGAGGGCTGCCATCTTCTTTTGACCGCCGATACCTGGCATTTCGATAGCCTTGGTAATTTCATAAGCTACACCGTACTTCTTCCAGATTTCTTGCAAGCCATCAAAAACAGTCATGTCCTTAGAAGCATAGTAACTAGCAACTTCGGCAAACATCAATGCACCTTGCATAGCATCCTTGTCTCTAGCAAATGGTTTGAATAAGTAACCATAACTTTCTTCAAAGCCCATGAGGAACTTAACATCGCCAGCCTTCTTCATGCGGTCAACTTCTTCACCGATATACTTGAAGCCAGTCAAAACGTGTTTAGTCTTAATGCCAAAATCTTCTGCAATCTTAAATGGTAAAGCACTTGAAACAACTGAAGTAACGATTTCATAATCGCTAGTCAACTTGCCACTTTCTTTCATATGAACAAGCAAGTAGTAAGCCATCAAAGTAGCAATTTGGTTACCAGTCAAAACTTGGAAGTCGCCATCAGATTTTCTAACAGCTGCACCCATTCTATCAGCATCTGGATCAGTAGCAATGATTACGTTAGCATTAACTTCATCAGCTAATTTAAATCCAGGCTTGAAGACATCACGATATTCCGGGTTAGGCTTAATTGTAGTTGGAAATTCTGGGTCAATGATTGATTGACTAGGAACTGGAATTACATTGTCAAAGCCACCTTGTCTAAAGGCACGATCATAAAGCATCTTACCTGTACCATGAAGTGGTGTGTAAATAATCTTTAACTTATCAGCATTTGCTTTAACCATTTCAGGATCAACCGTTACTTGCTTTAATTCATTCAAATAGTCTTCATCAACATCTTCACCGATTAATTGCAAAGTACCATTTGCCCGTAATTCTTGGACAGGTGCTGCCTTTACACTAAAAATGTCAGTTACTTTTTGAGCATATGCAAATAAACGATCTGCGTTTTCTGGTGCCATTTGTGCACCATCTTCACCATAAACCTTGTAACCATTATATTGCTTAGCATTGTGAGAAGCAGTGATATTAATACCTGCAAAAGTATGCAAATGACGAACAGCATATGAAAGTTCAGGTGTTGGTCTTAAATCATCAAACAAATATACGTGAATCCCGTGTGCACCTAAAATACGTGCTGCATGTTCCGCAAATTCTCTTGAGTGATATCTTGAATCAAATGAGATAGCTACACCGCGCTTTTTAGCTTCTTCACCATTTTCATCAATCAATCTTGCTAAGCCTTCAGTAACTCTGCCAACTGTAAAAAGATTGATTCTATTAGTTCCGGGTTCAAGACGACCTCTCATTCCGGCAGTTCCAAAATTGATATCTTGACCAAAGGCATCTTCAATCCATTTTTCATCTTTACCTAAAGTATCTAATTGATCCTTTAAATAATCAGGTAAATTATTAGCATTTTGCCATTCTTCAAAAACTTCTTTTGCGTTCATATTTTCCTCTATTCATCAAAATAAATACGTATCGGATTTTAAAGCTGTCTTTAACTTTTTATTATCTAGTAACAATTATAAAACTTCTGCTTTATTAATTTAACGCTTTAACTACTAAAAAGTCATTTTTTTATTTCATTTTTAGCTGGAATGACTCTGTCTTTTCTGATCTATATTATTAACAATAAAAGACATGCTCATCTGAACATGTCTTTTCATCCTTATTTTATTAAAAATTAAAGGCGAATTTCTGGCTTAGGATCTCTGCCCATCATTTGCTTAATTTCTTCAGCTACATCAGTGTTTTCGTAAAGAACACGGTAAATAGCTTCACAAATTGGCATATCGATGTTCTTTTCTTCGCTAAGTTCATGAACGGCTTTAACAGTAGTTGCACCTTCTACAACTTGACCCATGTTTTCAAGAACGTAATCTAAGCTCTTGCCTTCACCGATTTGTTTACCGGCACGCCAGTTACGTGAGTTAACTGAAGTACAAGTTACGATCAAGTCACCAATACCTGATAAACCACTAAAAGTCATTGGCTTAGCACCAAAGTAGTTAACACCTAAACGAGTAATTTCAGCTAAACCTCTAGTCATAAGTGCTGCCTTAGCATCATCGCCGTAGCCTTGTCCTACTAAAATACCAGCTGCAATGGCGATAACGTTCTTAACGGCACCACCAACTTCTACACCAACTAAATCATCATTTGTGTAGAAACGAACATAATCATTTGAGAAAATCTTTTGAACTTTCTTAGCATTTTCTTCATCAGTTGAAGCACATGCAATAGCAGTTAAATCTTTTTGAGCTACATTTTCAGCATGACTTGGACCTGAAATAGCTACGATCTTATCTTCATCATTTGGATAAACTTCTTCAGTCAAGATTTCTGAAATAAGCTTCTTAGTACCTGGTTCAATACCTTTAGTTGCAGTAACTAAAAGTGGCTTAGCACCTGTCTTGTCCAATACCTTACGTACATTCTTAGCAACAATTCTTACTGCCTTAGTTGGTAAAACAAATAAAACTAATTCTGCACCATCAAGTGCTTCTTCAAGGTCTCCAGTAGCCTTAGTAGTTTCATTTAATTTCCAATCTTTCATGTAGTGACTATTGGTATGAGTTTTATTAATTTCTTCGTTAACACTATCAATGTTACCGTAAAGAGTCACATCGTTTCCGTTATCGGCTAACATTGAACCTAAAACTGAACCCCATGAACCATTACCTAAAACTGAAATCTTTGTCATTTTTTCTCTCAAACTTTCTATATTGAAATTTTTATCTAAACTAATCTCTTGTATATGGATATTTTAACCCACTGCCTTGCAAATACCACTTTGGTTTAACTACTTTACGACGATAAATCCATAAAATAATTGTTGCAATAAATAAAACCAAGCTCAGTGCCTGCGATACACGAATCATTCCAAAAGCATACAAACTATCCGTTCTCAGACCCTCGACAAAGAATCTTACTACACTATACCAAAGAAGATAAGTCATGAAAACTTCTCCTTGTTTAAAGACATGTTTTCGATGACGCAGAGCCAGAATTAAAATTAATCCTATCAAGTTAAAAAAAGACTCATAAAGAAAAGTAGGTTGATAATATGTCCCACCTATTTTCATCTGCTGAATAATAAACTCAGGCAAATGAAGACTTTGTAAAAAATGAAGGGTAGTTGGACCACCATGAGCCTCTTGATTTACAAAATTACCCCACCGACCTAAAATTTGAGCGGCCATTACACCAGGTGTAATAATATCTAGCATCAAAAAAGGTGGCAACATTCTTTTGTAACAAAAAATCAAGAGTACTATTAATCCTGCAATTAATCCGCCATAGATGGCAATTCCACCATGCCAAATAGCAATAATTTGATCTGGATGTTGAGAATAATAACCCCATTCAAAAATTACGTAATATATTCTAGCACCTACATAGCCTAATGGCACGGCCCATAAGAGTAAATCAATAAAATCATCACTGATTATTTGTCTTTTCTTTCCTTCCTCAATGGACATCCACGCAGCAAGTACGATTGCTACGGCCATAATAATACCGTACCATTTTACGCTTAAATTTCCTAATTGAAATGCAACTGGATTAATTACCATATTAATCATTATGATGTGGCTCCTTGTTCGTATCCTCTTTTGAATGTTCTGAAATTAAACTGGTCAAATTATTATCAAAAGTTTGTGCAGCATCGTAACCCATTTGCTTAGCTCTAAAGTTCATCGCAGCTACTTCAATAATACTTTCAATGTTACGTCCGACCTTAACTGGAATATTAACCTGTGGAATAGGGACGTTGCAAAGCGTACGTGCATTTTCTTCAAAGCCTAAACGATCATAGTTAGCCTTAGGATCCCAGTTAACCAAGTTAATTACCAATTGAATCTCAGTTCTGCTCTTAACAGCACCGGCACCAAATAAGTTCATTACATCAATGATCCCGATCCCTCTGATTTCCATCAAATGACGCAAAATCTTCGGAGCTTCACCTACAACAGTGTTGTGATCTTTTTGGAAGGCATCTACTCGGTCATCCGCAATCAAACGGTGGCCTCTTTGAACCAAACCTAAAGCCGTTTCAGATTTACCAACACCAGAAGCGCCGGTTAGCAGGACACCCATACCTTTAATTTCAACCAAAACTCCGTGAATACTAGTTCTTTTAGCTAAACGCGCACGTAAATATTCAGTCAAAATACTTGAAATATAGGTGGTTGATTCTCCAGTCCGCAAAATTGGAATCTGAGCTTCTTCTGCGGCTTCCGCTAATTCTTTAGGCACAGGTAAAGAACGTGATATCAAAAAGCATGGTGTAGCCATAGTAGCCATTTTATTAAATACATGCATTCTAATATCGTGGTCTAATCTAGCAGCATATGAGATTTCAGTACGACCCAATAATTGAATACGTTGTGCAGGATAAAAATCAAAGTATCCCGTTAACTCCAATCCTGGACGATAAATATCAGAAACATATATTTCATCATCTTTAATATATTCATGTCCTTGATACACCTCAAGAATACTTTTATTGTCTTCAATTAATTTGCTTAATTTTACTGCATCGGCCATAGTTTTTTACCTCCCAACTATTTATCGATATCTTTTGTAGTCACATTTTTAGCTTGTTTGCGGGGACGGGATTGTGACTGAGTGGAATTAACATTTTTAAACCAATCATAGTAATTACCACTACTTGGCATATTATTCTTATTTTTTCTTCCCGTAAACCCAATCAACCAAATAATTGCGATTGCAATTAAAGCGACTGGCAACAATAGAATAAACGCTTTAAAAAAGACAAATAATAAACTTAATATGATTAACGCTATTAAAACTAACGTTACAATGCCTAAAAAACTCATCTTTCATTTACTCCGGATTTTCTTGACTAAGAAGCCATTGCAAATATGAATAAATAAATGGCTGCAGTTTTCCATCCATTACGCCATTAACATCTGCAGTTTCATATCCTGTGCGTAAATCTTTAACCAAGTTATATGGATGGAAAACGTAAGATCTAATTTGAGATCCCCAACCGATTTCTTTTTGATCACCTTTTAAAGCCTGCTTTTGCTTCCGCTTCTTCTCCTCTTCTAAGTGAAAAAGCTTTGCTCTCAATTCATTCATTGCAGTTTCACGGTTTTGAAGCTGCGAACGCTGAGCCTGAGAAGTAGTCACAATGCCTGTAGGCAAGTGAGTAATTCTTACCGCACTAGAAGTTTTGTTAATGTGCTGTCCACCAGCACCACTAGAACGATAAACATCAACTCGTAAATCTTTAGGATCAATATCAATTTGAATACTGTCATCTATTTCAGGAATCACTTCTACTGAAGCAAAAGAAGTGTGCCGTCTTTTGGCCGCATCAAAAGGTGATATTCTAACCAATCGGTGAACTCCATTTTCTGATTTGAGCATCCCATAAGCATTTTTGCCGCTTATTCTAACGCTTACGCTCTTAAGTCCAGCTTCTTCACCAGGTTCATAATCATTAATCTCAAACTTAAAACCTGCTGCATCACAATATCTTTGATACATCCGGAAAAGCATTTGACCCCAATCCATCGCTTCAGTACCACCGGCACCTGGGTGGATTTCAAGGAGTGCATTATGACTATCGTATTTACCTGATAACAATAAGTCTAATTCATAATTATGAAACGCTTCTTGCAGATTTTTTAAATCAGTTTCTACTTCTTGATGCAAATCTGGATCTGGTTCTTCACGTAAAAGTTCAAGCGCAGTGGTTTCATCTTCATAGCCCTGTTGCAATTTCAAAAACGAATCACGTTTTTCTTTTAACAGATTATTGTCACTAATTAATTTTTGCGCTTTCTCTTGATCATTCCAAAAATCCGGTTCAGCCATCTTTGCTTCATTTATTTCGATGCTTTCATCAATTGCATCTAAGTCAAAGAGACCCCCTAAAGTGATCTAGGCGTTTCTTTAATTCGTCTAGCACACTTTGAATTTCACTAATTTCCATTTAAACTCAATTCCCTTTACTAATAATTGCAAAAAAAGGGAAGCTGTTAACTCCCCTCTTTCTTTATTAACGACTAAGATTTTGTCTAATTTCAGCCTTCATGAACAAACGAGTTACATCAAATTCAATATTTGAAATCATTTCTTCAAACATTCTGTAACCAGAATCTTGATATTCAACAAGTGGATTAAGTTGTCCATAACCACGAAGTCCAATTGATTGACGCAATTGATCCATTGCATCAATGTGATCAGTCCAGCGATCATCAACAACACGTAAGATAACAACTTTTTCGAATTCAAGCATTTGACTAGGATCGCCTAATGCCTTTTCCTTATCTTCAAAGTTCTTTTCCACAATGTCGTATAACTTCTTCTTTAAGTCCTCGACACTAATAGTCTTAAAGTCAATTGAATCTGTAACTTGTTCAGAAGTTAAACTTGAAGAAATAAAGTCGCGCAATGAATCAAGACGCCATTCGCTTCTATCGCCTTGAGTAAACATATCAACTTGACTATCAATTGTACGGTGAATCATCGGAACTAAAATATTCTTTAATGATTTATCAGCATCAATTACTTGCATTCTTTCACCGTAAATAATTTCACGCTGAATACGCATAACATCATCGTATTGCAAAGTTTGCTTACGAGTATCGTAGTTGTTACCTTCAACACGCTTTTGAGCTGATTCAACTTGGCGGGTGATTAAACGACTTTCAATTACCTTATCATCATCATTGTCTGATAAACGATCCAAGAAGTCTTTAACACGGTCTCCACCGAAACGCTTCATCAAGTCATCTTCAAGTGATAAGTAGAAACGAGTGTAACCTGGGTCACCCTGACGACCAGAACGACCACGAAGCTGATTATCAATACGACGTGATTCGTGACGTTCAGTACCAATTACGGCTAAACCACCAAGTTCCTTAACACCAGGCCCAAGCTTAATATCAGTACCACGACCAGCCATGTTAGTAGCGATAGTAACAGCTCCACGTTGACCGGCATTCATAATAATTTGAGCTTCTTTTGCGTGATTCTTAGCGTTTAAAACAGCATGTGGAATACCTGCTTCATCAAGCAAATTACTCAATCTTTCTGAACTTTCGATGGCTACAGTACCAACTAGCACAGGTTGACCTTTAGCATGGCGCTTCTTAATTTCTTCAACTACAGCATGGAATTTTGAATCCAAAGTTGGGTACAAAATATCAGGCATATCTTTTCTGGCAATTGGACGGTTAGTTGGAATTGTGATTACCTGCATATTGTAGATTTCACGAAATTCTTCTTCTTCAGTCTTAGCAGTACCAGTCATACCAGATAACTTCTTGTACATTCTGAAGAAATTCTGGTAAGTAATTGTAGCTTGCGTCTTTGATTCTTCTTGAATCTTAACGCCTTCCTTAGCTTCAATTGCTTGGTGTAAACCGTCTGAGTAACGACGTCCTTCCATTACACGACCAGTGAATGAGTCAACGATTAAAACTTCGCCGTCTTGAACAACGTAATCGATATCCTTAAGCATGATGTAGTTAGCACGAAGAGCTTGATCGATGTGGTGAACCAACTTTTGGTTTTCAACATCATATAAGTTTCTTAAACCAAAGTGCTTACATGCCTTTTCAATCCCAGTTCTAGTAAGAGAAATGGTCTTAGTTGGCCAGTCAATCTTGTAATCGCCGTGATCTTCATCATCGTCGGCGTCATCATCGCTCTTATCTTCAGATAAAGTCTTAACAAAGCGATCTGCACGAATATAGTCACTATTTGCTTGTTCAGCTTCACCAGAAATAATCAAAGGAGTTCTAGCTTCATCGATTAAGATAGAGTCAACTTCGTCGATAATAGCGTAGTTCAATGGACGTTGTACCATTTGTTCCTTGTAAACAACCATGTTGTCACGCAAATAGTCAAAGCCAAGTTCTGAGTTAGTTGAGTAAGTAACATCACAGTTGTAAGCTGCACGCTTTTCGTCTGGTGACATTGAGTTCAAGTTCAAACCGACAGTTAAGCCAAGCCACTTGTAAAGTTGACCCATTTCTTCTTCGTCACGACTTGAAAGGTATTCGTTAACAGTAACAACGTGTACACCCTTGCCTTCAAGTGCGTTCAAGTATACTGGCATGGTTGCTGTCAAAGTCTTACCTTCACCAGTCATCATTTCGGCGATGTTACCGTAGTGAAGTGCAATACCACCCAAAATTTGTACGTGGAATGGGTAAAGTCCTAATACACGCTTAGCACCTTCACGAGCAACTGCGAATGCTTCTGGTAAAAGATCATCCAAACTTTCGCCCTTCTTTAAACGGTCACGAAATTCTGGTGTCTTTGCTTGCAATTGTTCATCAGATAGCTTGCTCATTTCATCTGCATGAGCTTCTACCTTAGCTGCGATTTTTTCAAATTTCTTAAGTTCTCTTTTATCGTCGTTATATAGTTTCTTTAAAATATTTACCATTAAATCGGTCCTTATATGTCGTAAAGTCTAAAAATACAGAATAATTTTAACATGTTTATCAGCAAAATAAAAATATTCTAAACAAAAAAAAACCACGCTCAAACAAACGCGAGGTTTTTAATTAACGAGTGTTTTAACCCAATTATTCGTTAGTTTCAATTAAACCATAACGACCATCGTTTCTGCGGTAAACAACACTAGTACCATTGGTTTCAGCATCTTCAAATACAAAGAAATCATGTTCCAACATGTCCATTTGTAAAATTGCTTCTTCTGGATCCATTGGCTTTAAGCTTACACGCTTGTTACGAACGATATCAAATTCGCTAGGCTTCTTTTCTTCTTGAGGTTGTTCCACAAAGAAATCTTGTAAACCTTTTTCACGACTCTTTCTGTTTACACGAGTCTTGTATTTTCTAATTTGACGTTCAAGTTTCTCCGAAACGAAGTCAATGCTACGATACATATCGTCCGTGGTTTCTTCTGCTCTCAAAACTAAGTATGGTAAAGGAATAGTAACTTCGACCTTAGCAGAGCGGTCACGGTAAACTCTTAAGTTTACGTGTGCGATCACGTCTTGACTTAATTCAAAATATTTTTCTAATTTATTTAACCGTTTTTCAACATAACTTCTTAAAGCGTCAGTTACTTCAATATTTTCTCCACGAACATTGTACTTTAACATATAAGATTCTCCTTTCACCGCTATGCGGTTTTTCTTTACACTTACATTATACCAAAAAATGAAAGCGTTTCATAACAAATCTAACGACAAATTGAAAAGCTTTCAATATGCATCCCTGGAAACCTTGATTTTAAGCAATCTCGTGCATGATAAAGCGTCCGTCCAGTAGTATAAATATCATCTAATAGCAACACTTTCCCTGTCTGTATATTTTCTTTTATTTTTATAGTTTTATCAATAAAAAAGCTTTGGGGCGTTTTTAGCCGCTCCTCTTTGTTTTTCTCACCTTGAGCATGACTACCTTCTTTTTTAGCTAAAAGCGGCGTAAGGGACACAATATCTCCATAAACAGCCGAAATTGTATCGAACTGTCTCTTAACCTGGTGCCCAGGTGAGGTAGGCACAGGAATATAATAATCAAACTCCGTTTTAGATAAATAGTCCCAGCTTAATTCTTGCAATACTTCCCGTAAAACATAATCTCCTCTTCGCTTATACGCCACCATCAAATCATGAAAAGCAGAATTATACCGATATAATGCAGAATTATGCAAAACTTCACCTTGATATATCTTTTGCCACTTTTTACAATCACTACAAATAATCCCTTGCTCCATCATTTTCGAACATACTGAGCAACGATTTCCCGTCAATTTTTCAAATTGATTCAAACAATGAAAGCAAATCTTAGGCTGCCTAAAATTTTTTAATGAGAAAATTTGGGCAAATTTAATTGGAGGAATAAATTCTTGCTCACATAATAGACATTGTCTCATTTATTCATCCCCTTAATTTGCTTGATACTGCTGCGAATATTTTTAGTGTAACGATGATAGCAATATAGCACTAAACCTGTTTTGTCTTCTTTCGCTCTACCCACTCGTCCCGCAATTTGCACTAAACTTGCGGCAGTATAAATAGGATCATCGGCTGCAACAATAATTACCCAAACATTTTTAAAAGTTACTCCACGTTCCAAAATCGTAGTAGTCAAAAGAATGTCATACTTTCGCTCTCTAAAAGCCGCAACTTTTTCTATTCTTTGAGAATCTTGTGCATGCACTCCAACGATTTTCACGTTATTATCTTTCAACTTCTTTTTTAAAGCTGCCAAATAGATCGGAATTTGTTCAATTCGAGGTACAAAAATTAACAAGGGATGCTCGCTTCTTACTACCTTTTTTACTTCGGCAAGCAAATTAGCGTGAATTTGTCCTTTTTTATTTAAAAACGGCTTAATAAATAATTTCTCCTTTGGTACCGGTAAAAGTCCACCATGAAATCTCCGATTGAGCTTTAAGATTTCAATTTTTCCCTGCTTAACCTCTTCTAATAAGTCTTCTGTCGGCGTGGCTGTTAAATACACGCGCACTCCATCTTTTTTTACGGCATTTTTAGCTGCAAAATGCAATTGATCATTTCCCACATAAGGAAACGAGTCTACTTCATCAATCACTAACAAATCAAAAGCTTCATAAAATTTCAATAACTGATGCGTAGTACAAATTGTCAATTGATCCAAATTTGGTTCTTGGTATTCTCGCCCGTGATATTTGCCAATCTCAATTTCCGCAAAAGCTGCTTCAAATCGTGGAAATAGTTCATTAACCACGTCGATTCTGGGTGTGGCAATACATGCACGTTTTCCATTCTTCATGCACTCCGCAATTAGCTGAAACAGCATCTCGGTCTTTCCTGCACCAGTTACCGCATGAACTAAGCTGCTTTTCTTTTGTTTAAAATTTAAAACTAAATTATCTGAAATTTTTTGTTGCAACGTAGTCAGCTGCCCATTCCAAGTCATTCCACCATTCGGTAACTTTGAAAATTGGCTCGCATTTTGACAGTGAACCAAAACATCTCCCTCATTTGCTCTTCCTAAACCAATACAAGCACGGCAGTATAATTTTCCACTTGGTAATTTACATTCGACTTTACTGCCACATCGGTTGCACAACCCATTTTCAATTACCGGAACTTTGCTACAATCTTCAAGTGTGCTAGAATCCTTTTGATTAACAATCCATTGACGACCCGATAATAGAGTTAAATCTTCCATATTTTTCACCTCTATTATCTATTACGCAAAAAGAGGCGATTTTTTTGTCAAAAGAAGAAAATTTTTTAACTATTAAAGAAAATGGCGCTGCTGAACTAGTAATCAAAAAGAGTAAATTTATTGCTAACATGGCACGAACCACTACTACAGATGAAGCAAATGAATTCATCCAGGAAATTTCAAAGAAATATCGTGACGCTACCCACAACACATTTGCCTATACTATCGGTTTAAATGATGATCAAGTAAAAGCAAGTGATAACGGTGAACCTTCAGGCACAGCTGGCATCCCCGAATTAAAAGCGCTGCAATTAATGAACTTAAAAAATATCACTGTCGTTGTAACCAGATATTTCGGTGGCATTAAGCTCGGTGCAGGTGGCTTAATTCGGGCTTATTCCAATAGCGTAACCAACGCTGTAGAAAAAATTGGCGTGGTTAAACGTGTCCTGCAACAAGAACTTATTTTCAGCGTGCCTTATAATCGGTTTGATGAAGTTGATCATTACCTTAAGACGAATAAAGTCTTCATAGCTGATACTGAATACGGTGTAGATATCAAAATTCATATTTTTTTAGATATAGATGATCAAGAACAAACAAAAAAAGATTTGACCAACCTTTTGGCTGGTCAAATCAGTTTCACTAATGGTGAAAAACGCTACAACGAACTTCCAGTTGAACAAAATAATTATCATGAACAATAAAGAGTTTGGCTAATAACCAAACTCTTTATTTTGTATTCTTTTTATTTTTTAATTGGTCAGGCTTCTCGTCGCCCAAATGCCAAACTTCAACTGTAGGATCAGTTTTGCTTTTTTGATTAATGATTTTCTGGATAACATGCATTAATGGATGATACTTTTCACCCAACAAGCCGATTGATTCCACAAAATATTCAAGTGCAACCAACAATCCCAGAATTAATAACCATGTTCCCCAAGCCGGAGAAAGCAAGAATAATAATGAGATGAAAGAAAAGACCAAAGACAATGCATAGATCGTTAAAACCGTTTGTCTATGAGTTAATCCCATTCTCATCAATTGGTGGTGCAAGTGGTGTTTATCCGCCTCTGAGATAGGTTTTTTATTTAATTTTCTCCGAATCATGGCATAAACCGTATCGGTGATTGGCACACCTAAAATTATGATCGGTACTAATAAAGAAATAAAAGTTACATTCTTTAAACCTTTCAGTGAAAGAACCGCAATCATAAATCCAATATATAATGCACCTGTATCTCCTAAAAAGATCTTAGCTGGATGGAAATTATATGGTAAAAAACCTAATAAACATGCGGCTAACATAAAACAAGCTATAGGCACATATAGCTGATGCGTGTGTAAAAAGAAATATCCTACGATTCCCATGGTCGTTAGAGAAATCATTGATACCCCATCTGCTAGCCCATCCAGTCCATCAATCAAATTGACTGCATTAGTTAAAGCTAATATCCAAAAAATGGTAATTGGAAAACTCCACCAACCAATATTAACTTCGTGCGTGACAAAAGGAATTTTTAAGACATTCATTCGAATACCTGCCAAGAAATAAATGATCAATGAGGCAATAAAAATGCCGAACATTTTTTGTCTAGGCTTTAATTCAAGAATATCATCTATCAATCCCGTCAACACAATTACACTTGAAGCTAATAAAATCGAAAAGATTTCATGGGTAGGAAATTGCTCTCGTAACAGTACAAATGCACCGATATTAAAAGTAACGAAAATTCCTAATCCCCCGATAGTAGGCATTGGCTTCTTATTAACCCTACGTGCATTAGGATTATCAACAGCTCCCAATACGAAAGCCAAACGCCGAATAAACGGCGTAATAGCCGCCGAGATAATTACCAATAAAAATAATTCAACAATGATTTTAAACATATTTGGCTACTTTCCTTATTTACTCGTTCTAATTATACAAGTAGAGTCGGTTTTGCACAAATAACAAAAAAGGTTTGAAACTTTTAATTTCAAACCTTTTTAAATTTATTTAGCGATCGCTACAACTCGGTTTTCACGGATAACAGTAATTTTAATATTACCAGGATAATCAAGTTCTTTTTCAACCTGATTACGAATATCCCGTGCCAAAATAACTGTACGATCATCTGAAATTTCATCAGGTTCTACCATCACGCGAACCTCACGTCCCGCTTGAATGGCATAAGCCTGCTTGACACCTTGATAGCTCTTAGCTATCTTTTCTAATTCGGTCAAACGCCTGATGTAATTTTCTAGACTCTCACTTCTTGCACCTGGTCGAGCTGAAGAAATCGTATCTGCTGCAACTACAAGTTCAGCAATAAACGATAACTTAGGCACATCACCATGGTGTGCAGCAATCGCGTTAACTACAACATCGGATTCATGATATTTACGGGTCAACTCTACACCAATTTCTACGTGTGAACCTTCAATATCATGATCGATGGCTTTACCAATATCGTGTAATAATCCCGCGCGAACTGCTAATTTTTCATCTAGACCTAATTCGGCAGCCATAGTACCAGCTAATTTACCAACTTCAATTGAGTGTGACAAGACATTTTGCCCATATGAAGTACGATACTTGAGTCGTCCAAGCGTCTTAACGAGTTCTGGATTCATACGGTGAATTCCAAGTTCCATTAAGGCACTTTCACCAGCTTCATAAATATCGTCATTAACTTCTTTACGAGCTTTATCAACCATTTCCTCAATTCTAGCTGGATGAATTCTCCCATCCTTAATCAAACGTTCCATTGCTCTCTTCGCAATTTCACGTCTAATTGGATCGAAGCCACTCAAAGTTACAACCTTTGGTGTATCATCAATAATTAAATCAATACCAGTTAAAGCTTCAAATGAACGAATATTGCGACCTTCACGTCCAATAATACGTCCCTTCATCTCTTCATTTGGTAGATCAACAACAGACACGGTGGTTTCTGCTACAGTATCTGCTGCACTACTCTGAATTGCATCAACTATAATTTGGTTAGCATAATGATCAGCTTTCGCTTTAACTTCTTCATTACTATTTCTAATCAATTCGGCACGTTCTTTAACAAGCTCATCAGATAATTTATTAAGCACAATCTTTTTTGCTTCTTCTTTATCCAACTTAGCTACGTCATAAAGCTTTTGCCGTCTAGCTTCAACTAATTCATCAGCTTCAGTTAATTTTGCCTTTAAGCTAGTATCTTGCTGCTTTAATTGATCTTCCTTTTGAGTGAGTCCAGCTTCTCTTTCATCTAACAAAGAATTTTTGTGATCTAAAGTATCTTCACGTTGCTTTAAACGATTTTCTTGACGAGCTAAATCATCCTTTTTTAAATTTAACTTGTCTTCAGTCTTTTGCTTATAATCACGAATTTGTTCTTGAGCTTCAAGAATTTTTTCTTTCTTAGTATTTTCAGCACTTTGCTTAACAGCTTCTGCTGCTTGCTTTTGTGCATTAACCTCTGCTTCTACCGCAGCTACTTGTGCTCGAGCATCGGCTAAAATATGATCAGCATCATTTTGTGCATTCTGAGCTTTTTGTTCCCAAGAATGTTTACGAATAGCATAGCCAATCACTGTACCCACCAAAATTGAAACAATGGCAGTTGCGACGGGAATCATAATAATTGTATTCATGATTACTATCGCCTTTTTTAGAATTATTCACACCACTTTTATGATAAAGAACCTGTTGGTCCATGTCAATCCACAAGAAAAAACCTTGGAACATAATTCCAAGGTAAAAATCATTTTTATTTATCATCAGTTGTCTTTTTAGCTTCGGCAGACTTCTCTGCTTGAGCCTCTTCACGCTTTTCCTTTATTTTTTCAGGATCTTCACGATCAGCTACTGACTTCTCATCAATACCATATGCCTGACGAACTTGTTGTTGAATATCTTGATAAATATCTGGATGATCTTCAAGATATTTCTTAGCATTTTCTCGTCCTTGGCCGATACGATCGCTCTTATATGAATACCATGATCCAGCCTTATCAATGATATCCTTGTCAGCAGCCATATCAAGTAATTCTCCACTTTGAGAAATACCTTTACCATACATGATATCTACTTCTGCTACCTTAAATGGTGGGGCAACCTTGTTCTTTACAACTTTAATCTTGACGCGGTTACCAATTACATCACCAGATTGCTTAATCTGTTCTGCTCTTCTTACTTCAAGTCGAATAGTTGAATAAAACTTAAGGGCACGACCACCAGGTGTAGTTTCAGGGTTACCAAACATAACCCCAACTTTTTCACGAATCTGATTAATGAAAATTGCAATAGTCTTAGTCTTGGAAATTGTTCCTGATAACTTACGCAAAGCTTGACTCATTAATCTAGCTTGAAGACCAACATGGGCATCCCCCATTTCGCCTTCAATTTCTGCACGTGGAACTAAAGCAGCAACAGAGTCGACAACCACAATATCAATAGCACCACTAGAAATTAAAGTATCAGCAATTTGTAGTCCTTCTTCACCAGTATTAGGTTGAGACAAAATAAGTGAATCAATGTCTACACCTAAAGCTTCAGCGTATGCTGGATCCATTGCGTTTTCAGCATCAATATATGCGGCTGTACCACCACGTTTTTGCACTTCAGCTACTGCATGAAGAGCAACAGTAGTCTTACCAGATGATTCAGGTCCATATACTTCAATAATACGTCCCCGAGGATAGCCACCAACACCAATAGCAGCATCTAAAGCAAGTGAACCTGTTGGAACTGTTGAAATTTGAGTATCGGCCTTCTCACCCATACGCATAACAGCACCTTTGCCAAAGTTCTTTTCAATTTTCTTGAGCGCTGCATCTAAAGCAGCCTTTTTTTCATCTTTGGGCATGTTTTCCTCCTAAATTTTTGTACTCAGTAATTATACTTTGATCATTATCTACTTTGCAAGCAATATACAAACTAACGTTCAAAGTATTTAGCCTACACTATTAAATACGCAAAAAAAGGTAATTTTTTTTTGAGAAAATAAAAAAAGAAGCAATTTTATGCTTCTTTTAATTTATCTTTAATTTTACATGGATCCTTTGAATACGCCCCATGATTGGTGGAAGTAGTCGTAACCTGAGTAAATAGTAAAGATCAATGCAAGGTAAAGTAAAATTGTACCGATGTACCAGAAGTTACCGATCAATAAGAAGATGATGGATAACATTTGGCAAGTAGTCTTGATCTTACCAGGCATTTTAGCTGCTAAAACTTGGCCCTTGTTTTCAGCTAAAATCAAGCGCAAACCAGTAACTGCTAATTCACGACAAACGATGATTGCAACAACCCAAGCTGGAGCAAGCTTCAATTCAACTAAGAAAATAAATGCAGTCATAGTCAACATCTTGTCTGCCAAAGGATCAGCAAACTTACCAAAGTTGGTAACCATGTTGCGTGAACGAGCAATATGACCATCAAACCAGTCAGTAGCTGAAGCTACGGCAAAAACAATAGCTGCAATTACCCAGCTCCAAACAACAGTTGAACCAGCGGCTTCAGTATGAGCATCCCCACCGAAAATTATAATTAACATAAATACTGGAATCAAAAAGATTCTAAAAACAGTAAGTTTATTAGGTAAATTCATTCTTCTTATTTTCTCCTAAGCTTTAATTACCATTATTTTCATCACCGCTGCCACCATTATCATTTCCACCGGCATTGTTATTTTGCGTAGTGGTTGTTGATGATTGAGTAGCTGATGATTGTTGTGTTTGACTACTTTGTCTTGTTTGACTGCTTTGAGCAGCTGATGATTGTTGGTGACTAGTTTGAGTGTTGTGTCTAGTAGTAGAGCTGCTCTGAGTTTGATTTTGAGTAGTAGTATTACTGTTATTAGTATTATTATCGCTAGTCGTTCCATTTTGACTAGTATTGTCATCAGTATGATGAGTAGTAGTCTTCTTAGCCTTTCCAATTAACAAAGTAATTGTTCTGTAGCTATTATTAGGTACGTATGGGACCTTCTTGCCACCGATCTTAATCGAACTACCATTATCATTACCCAAGGTAATTACAACTCGTTCAGCGTTTGAAGGTAAAGTAAGGGTATGCTTTTGCTTAGCAATTAAAGTTCCTTGCCAGCTATTTGCATTGCCATTAATTTGTACTCCCGCAGAAGTATTTTGAGTTGAACCTGCCTTAACAACTAAACGACGATTCCTCTTAAGACCAAGAACACGGTATTCATTGTCATTAATCTTTTTAATCTTAACTGTATTTACAGCAACTGGCTTAGTCTTCTTAGAAGATGACGATGATGTCTTCTGTGATGATACAGTTACGCCGCTGTTATCAGTATCATGATGCTGACCACTTGATGAAATACGTGCATACAATACGTATACAACTAAGATTACGATAATTACACCTAATGCGATTGCGATTCTTGGCAAGTAATTCTTCCACAAATTCTTCTTGTTATTTGTGGTTTCACGAACCTCTTCGCTCTTATTGTCAATTGAATTCTCTACATATTCATCAGGATCCGCTTCTGGAACATCCTCATGATAGTCACTGAGTAATTCTTTCCCATCTAATCCAACTACTTGAGCGTATTGTCGAATAAATGCCCTAACATAAAAGTCACCAGGAAGCTTATCAAATTCATCCTTTTCAATTGCTGTTAGATATCTACTTTGAATCTTAGTTGCCTTTTCGATATCTTCAATTGAAAGTCCCTTAGCCTCTCTAGCACTCCTTAATTTCTCTCCGATGTCTGCCATATTAACCTCTTCAAAATTAAATTTAACAAATTGAGTATACCATAAAATTTCGTTTACAACTTCTTAGTTATAAAAGCCAGCCTCCAGTAACATAAATTGTTTGACCAGTAAGGTAACTGCTTCGTTCATTCAGCAACACTTTGATCCAATATGAAATATCTTTTCCATCAGCCCAACGACCAACAGGAATCTCTTCTTGAACTTCCTCAATAGTATCTTCTGAAAAAATACTGTTCATATTAGTCTTTACAGCACCTGGTGCAATTACATTAACCGTCAAATTATTTGATGCTACTTCACGTGCATAAGCCTGCGCAAAACGACTTAACCCACCTTTAGTGGCACTATATACCGATTCCAGAGCACTACCGTAGCCTCCATAAACCGAACCTAAGTAAACGATTCGACTAAAACCTTGTTTCATTAGCTGCGGCTCCAGTAATTTAGTTAATTTAATGGGTACAGTCAGATTGATTTTTATTAATCTTGTAATATTATCAAGATTTTCATCCCCTAGAAAGCCGTAATTAGTGACCCCTTGAGCAAAAACTGCTGCATTAACCGGCAATAAATTCTGAACAAATTCACTTAATTGTGCATCATCAACTTCAAAATCTAACTTAATCGGCATAAAATCCTGGTCAGGATATTTAGTAAACAACTTTTGACCTAATTCTTCAGCAGCTTCCTTTTTGGAATTGTAATGCAAATAAAGAGACCAGCCATCTTCAGCCAAATCACGACAAATTGCTTGTCCTATGCCACCTGTAGCACCGAATACAATTGCACGCTTCATTTATTGCTCCTCCTTATCAGAGTTTAAATAAGCCGAGCAAATAGTGCTATCTTTCATCAGCTTTTGACAAATTTGATCGAATTCTTCAAAGCCCATCGTCTGCAACTTTAATAAATTAAGTTGTAAATCTTCATGGTCAAGATTTTCTTCAATCATTTCAATTGCAAAATATGAAAGATTATTCATTGTCCGAATAGTACGGGCCAGCCATTCTTTCTTCTGCAAAACAAAATTCTCTTTAATAAAACGATATTGCTCAGAATTAGGATCTATAGGTTGGGTTAAAACGCGTTTAATCTCCTCAATTATTCTTTGATTATCTGCACTAACTCCAAAAATAGTAGCAAAATCGCCTTGTCTAGTATAGTTAACTGAAATTTGCAAAGGATTAGCCAACAGCTTTTCCTTGCGCATTTTCTCAAACCAAGGACTCATCACGCTTAATTTTGATTCTAACATTATTTCTAGCAGAATTTGAGTCAAATCAGAACTAGATAATACTTTCTTAAAGTTTTTAAATCGAATACCCAATCCAAAAGCTTTTGAATTTCCTTTAGCTTGCAAAACTTGATCTGAAAGCTCACCCACTGGTTGAGAAACCGGAGTCGAAACATCTTTACGATCAGCTAGATACTTAGTTTGCAATTTACCTACTTGACGCAAAATGGTTCGAACTTGATTATCCGAAAAATCACCACAAGCAACAAATTGCATTTTAGTAGGCACATAATTTTCAGTATAAACCTTAGTCAAATTTTGCTTGGTTACCTGATTAATCGATTCTTTAGTCCCAACTACTTCGGTCCCTAAATTGGAATTACCAAACATGCTCGTCATAATGGCATTGTTTACTTTCCACATCGGATCATCCTGGTACATTGCCAATTCTTGCTCAATTATAGGAGCCTCTTTGGCAATATTTTGTTTAGTAAAATATGGCTCGCCTACTAATCTAAACAACAGATCAATCATCTTGGGGGTGTGTTCAATCCCGCTGCAATAAAACATAGTTTCATTGAAGGAGGTAAATGCATTAACATCTGCGCCAATTTCCTCAAATTGTGAAGAAATATCTCCATCTTTTTTAGCAAATAATTTATGTTCCAAAAAGTGGGCAGAACCCGCTACTTTTTGGGGATCACTACTGCCGAAATCAATAATAATACCAAAAAAGCGTTGATAAAAATGGGGCTTCAGGATAATCTCGGCTTTAAAACCAGATTTATATTCTCTTTTAATAATTTTTGGTGTAATCATTTTAAAATATAGCTTTCATTAAAGAATAAATTTTGAACAAAACTGACTAATTGATGAGTTGTGACCTTTTTAATAGCAGTCTCTCGATCAAAATCTAAATAGTCTGAAAATAATTCTCCTCGAAAGGCTTGACCCATTTGCCAATTTTGACTGTCTAAACCAATTTTAGTATTTCTATACAAGGCCTTTTGAGCTTTCTTAAAAAGTTCTTCATCTACATTGCCAGCAGCCAAATTCTCTATTTCATTTAATATCACTCGCTTAGCAGATTCTACTTGATCGGGATCCAATCCAGCATTAATTAAAAACAGAGAATTATTAGCAAAACAGCTAGCCTCGACAGCATAAGCTGCACCTAATTCTTCACGAATTTTACTAAACAACTTAGATGATTGGTCTCCTGCTAAATATTGACTTAAAAGTAAGCCTACAATTTGTTCCTGATAATTAATTGTATGATTAATGCCAAAGCCCATTAACAATTGTGCTTGCGCATTGCCTTGTTCATCAACTTTTTCAATTAAGTTTTTGTTAGCAGGAATAGTTAAGCCAGTGGTTTGGAAATTTTTTATAATACCAGCCTGGGTGAAATAAAATTTAGCTAGTTTAGTCATTAACTGGTGGTCACGTCCCATGCCAATTACGGCTACAGGGACATCACGCAGACTCTCAATGTAACGATTTACCTCATCTACAGTAGCATTTTGTATTTCATCAATTGGTCCCATAAAATTCTCAGCATAATCTGGCTGATCCCGGTACCATAATTTAAAGAATTGATCGATGGCATAATTGGCAGGCTGCTCCATTAACTCGCGATAATCATCTTCTAGTTGTCTTTTCGCATAGGCCAACATCTCCGGAGTACAATCTGGCTTAGTAATAATTTCGCTAATAGTTTGAATTATTTCTTGACATACATACTCTGGATCCAGTACTTCAGTTGGTTCAACAAAATTTGCATAATAAGTCAAAATTATTTCTTTACCAAAAAGCTGAGGCATAATATCCAATTGCAAATCATATAAATCGGCCAATCTTCGAGTCTGCTCCGCAATTTGTGGATATAACATACTGGTGTTTGACTGCAAACGTGATAGCAAGCTTGCAAAAGCTAAATTGTGACTTGTCAGCGGTAAACGCAAAAAACAGCCCAACGCGGCTGTTGTAAATTTCTTATTTTTCCTAATTGTAATATTAGTCATTAGCATTATTTCCATTACCTTCATTCTTTACTGGTGGGACTAATACTTGACGTGGCTTTGAACCTTCAGAAGGTCCCACAATTCCTTTAGCTTCCATCTCATCCACGATTCTTGCAGCCCGATTATAACCGATCCTAAAACGTCTCTGCAACATAGATACGCTTGCTGTTTGCTGACGACGAACCAAATCAACAGCTTGATTATAAAATTCATCTTCCGGTTCATCGTTTCCATTATCAGAAGCCGATGAGCTTTCGCCCTTTTTAGGAATCATAGTCTCATCATAGTCAACTTTTTGTTGCTTCTTTACCCAATCGATTACACGTTCAACTTCATCACTCGCAATATAAGCACCTTGAATACGTTCAGGTTTTGAAGCACCAATTGGCATATAAAGCATATCACCACGACCTAGAAGTTTTTCAGCTCCTGTTTGGTCCAAAATAGTTCTAGAATCTACACCACTAGATACAGCAAAAGAAATACGAGATGGAACATTGGCTTTAATTAAACCAGTAATAACATCTACACTTGGACGCTGAGTAGCTAAAATCATATGAATTCCGGCAGCTCGAGCCATTTGTCCTAGTCGAACTATTGCTCCTTCAACATCATGGCCACCAACCATCATCAGGTCACTAAGTTCGTCAACCACTACTAAAATATACGGCAATGGCTTCATTGCAGGCTTAGATTTATCCTGATTATTTTCAGCGACTTTTTGATTATATTCGCCCATGTTGCGAACGCCACCTGCCGCAAATAACTTATAGCGGCGTTCCATTTCTTTAACTACTTTGCGCAATGCATTAGAAGCCAATTTAGCATCTGTTACAACCGGAATTAACAAGTGTGGTACTCCGTTATAAACAGAAAGTTCTACCATTTTAGGATCAATTAAAACTAGCTTTACATCTTCTGGTCTGGCTTTCATCAAAATACTTGCCAAAATAGTGTTGATGGCAACAGACTTACCAGAACCAGTAGACCCAGCTATTAATAAGTGTGGCATTTTTGCCAAATTAGCGGAAATAGTACTTCCAGTAACGTCTTTGCCTAATGGCACATTCATTGGATCCTTTTTTGCCTTTGCATCTTGATGTTCCATTACATCTTTAAAAGATACAACTGAAGTTGCCCGATTAGGCACCTCAATACCAATAAAAGGTTTTCCTGGAATTGGAGCTTCAATTCTAATATCCTTGGCTGCAAGTGCCAAAGCCAAATCGTCAGCCAAATTAACAATACGACTAACTTTTACACCGACGGCAGGTTGAACCTCATACCGAGTAATAGTAGGGCCTAAAATGGCCTTTTTAATAATTACCTTTACACCAAAACTCTTAAAAGTAGATTGTAAAACCTGAGTATTTTTCTTAATTAAATCACGGTCTGTACTCTGATCAGTTGATTTAATTGGATCTAATAAACTCAAAGGAGGCTTTTTATATGACTTGTTAACTATAGTATCTGTTTTTAACTCACCATGATCCACATTGGCTAATTCTTGCACCAATTTTTGATCTTCTTGAGCAAAAGAATGCGATTTAGGTAAATCCTTGCTGTCAGGTTCTTCATGCTGTGGTGCAATTTGGATTTGCGGCTCAGGAGCCGGCTCTGGATCTGGTTCGACCATCACGTCTTCACTTGAAGGTTTAACACTAGTATCTTCCTCATTGTCATCAGAATCAAAATCTGCAACGTCTGGGAAAATATTTTTATCATCGTCATTAGCACGTTTTTGTTTTCTTTTTTCCAATACGTCGCTATATTTGTCCTTCAACTTAACACCAGCGGTTTTATTTTTTTGAATAAATAATTGACTACTGGATTGAAATTTTTCAATAATCGTCCTGAATTTCACATCAAAGAACATCAAGATTCCAATAGGAATTAGTAAGAACGCAAAAATCTTGATCCCAATTTGTCCTAATAGCGGATAGAAAATCTGATAACCTAGCGAACCAATCAGGCCGCCACCAACACTTTCTGTAACAGCGGCACGACCAAATTCTGCAGTCATCGCATGCCAGAATGAATTCAAGAAATTACTATTTACTAATTCATGCTCGTAATACAAGCTACTTTGAATCAATAAAATACCAATGAATGCTAAAGAAAGCCCAATTGTACGTTTAACTGACAAATGAACTGGCTGGTTATAAATCAAATTTACCAGCCCAAAAAGGGCTAATAAACTAGCAGCTAATAGATACGAATCACCAAAAAACAAGCGAATCAAATTAGCAATCTGTTTACCTAAAATACCAAATCTAACAAAGGCAAAAACAGCTAGCAAAATAAATACTAGCCCCAAAATACTCCAATTTAAATTTTGTTTTTTAGTTGTTTTCTTTTTAGAATATGTCTTTTTTGTCTTTCTTTTTTTCCTTTTTACAGGCATGTACTCACCCTAATTAGTGATTAAAAATTGGCTTTAAAGTTCAAGTTAACCGGTTGGTCAAAAGTTACTTGAGTTACTTCATACGTTAAAGTCTCAATATATTCAACCAATGGTCGACTTAAAAGTTGCCAATCTGCGCTACTGATATCAGAACCATCACCATGATAATCTTTCAATTGAACAACCTGATGAATAGTTCCACTTACTCTAAATTCACTTGGTGCAGGAACTACATCATAGAACACAGCTACATCATAATAGCTGCCATTTTCTTCTGAATGCTCATCATCTTGACTTACATCCAATTTTTGAATGCCAGTTCTAACATCGCTCTTTGGTTCTGTATCTTCATTAACTAAATCATAGTGAAATGCTTGTACAGTTACTGGTGTTTTTCTCTCAAAATCCATTATTCTTCACTTCCTAAATTACGTTCATATCTTTCTGGACGATCATAATCATCCTTCAATTTATCATTTTCATAATGGTGTGCAGTTTCCATATTTGGAAATCCTTGTTGACGCAATGCTTCAAGCAAGACCATTGCTACAGAATTCGACAAATTATAGCAACGAATATTATCTGACATTGGAATTCTTAAATTTCTGTCATAATATTCACGCATAAAAGTTTCAGGTAACCCTGTAGTTTCCTTACCAAAAACAAAATAATAATTTTTATTTGGGTCGGTGTAATCTACATCTACATAATTCTTTGATGAAAACTTAGAAATTAAATACATTTCGTCATTAGGCCCTAAAGTCTTTAAAAAAGCATTCAGATCATCATGACGACGTACATCAACTTTGTCCCAATAATCGAGCCCTGCTCGTTTCATTTTTTTATTATCAATTTGAAACCCCAAAGGTTCAATCAAATCTAAAACTGTATTGGTACCTGCACAGGTACGTGCAATATTACCAGTATTAGCTGGCATTAACGGCTCATATAAAACTACGTGATTTGTCATTTCAAAAACTCCTTAAACTAAAAAAGCGCAGCTTTTAAACCACGCTTTAATTTATTTAGCATTATTTGCTTTTGTATCTGCATCTCCCGTGGTCGAAGAAACAGCATCTGTTTCACTAAAAATTTCAGATTCTCTTCGATAATAATTGTACACGCGAGACACGATAATCTTCAAGATTGCATAGATCGGAATACCAAAAATTACACCCCATAGTCCCCAAACGGAACTAGCACCGATTAAAAGTAAAATAGTAGTTACGGGATGCATTTCCATTTTATTCCCCATGACTAAAGGACTTAAAATTCTAGTTTCAATTGTTTGTTCAATTAAAAAGACCACTAAAACCTTAATTAACATTGATCCTGAAGTCATAATTGCAATTACGAATACCGGAATAAGAGCCAATGGTGTCCCAAAATATGGAATCAAATTCATAAAACCGGCTAGGATAGCTAAAGCTAATCCATATGGTAGGCCAATTATTATGTAGCCAATTACAAACATGACGCCTACCCAAAAAGCAACTGTTATTTGACCACGAATATATGAAGCCAATGCATAGTTGATATCATACAACAGCTGACTAAAACTAGGTTGCCAATGCTCCGGTGCAAATTTCGTAATGTAAGGACGCAATTGATGCCCATCTTTGAGCATAAAGAATAAGATAAACGGTGCAGTAAGCAGAGTCATCACAATCATTGTAATGATACTTACCGCAGATGATATATTGCCTAAAGTAGCGTTGATAGTACTTTGCCCTGATTTAAACAAAGTTTTTTGCGTATTGTCTATCATGCCTTGTAAGCTACCTTTTACCTCATGCAAACGAGGATCACGCAAAGCATTCTGCGTTGCATTAACAGCATCGTTCCAAATATGAGGCCAGTTTTTAATCAGCGAATTAATCTGATTCTGGGCAATAGGAACCAGGATATTGATGATCCAGATTAAAGCTATTAAAACAAACAGAAACAAGACAAGAATTGTAGCAACTCTAGGTACTTTAAACTTCTTTTCAAACCAATCTACTACTGGATTCATTACATAATATTGAATAACCGCTAAAAGTAATGGCGGCAAAATCGCACTAAAAAATACCCAAGCAGGATTCAATACAAAAGAAATTTTATTAAAAATCCAGATAATTAAAAAGAACAATAAGATGTTTAATAAAACAATACTAAACCGATTATCTAAAAACCATTTTTTAAATAAGGTTTCTTTTTTACTTTTTTGTTTATAATCCATCTACCTGTCCTAGTATTTAAATGTGTTCGTAAACAATATCATCATCCACTTTAAAGGTTGGAAGTGGTTGAGCAACATCTGGATCAAAATATACCGCATTTGCTAAAGGTGCTTTAGGAATTGGACGGTTAAAGAATAAAGTAGCGTGACCCAAAGCCTTCATATTACTTTCAACCATTGGACCTACATAATTAGCTACATAAGTTTGACCATCTACAGTAATCGTATCACCCTTTTTAAAGACAAAGCCATTAACTGGAGTTTCATCACTAAATTTTTGAATAACTGAAACATCTTCTAAGTCTTTGTTGGCACCCTCGCCGAACAAAATTACCATGCCATCTTTATTATCGATAGCTTTTTTACCAATTTTTTTAATAGTTGAAATCCATTTCATAATCTTATATCTCCTTAAAAATAATTTTAGCATAAGAATAGCAGCTTAAAAACTTAAGCAGCCCAAATTATTAGATATTTTTGTGATGATACATCAACCATTTTCTTAGTTCATCTAATAATACTAAAGGAATTGGTAACAAGAATAGGAATAGCCAATCACTAGCAGTCAAGATAGTTGTATTGAACACCTGCTGAATGCCTGGTGTAATAGTCAAAATAACGAATAGAATGATTTCAAAAATAATGCCGTACCAAATATTTTTATTCTCAAATAATCCCTTTTTAAAAACAGAAACTGTATTAGTTCTACAATTTAATACATTTGCCACCTGAGTGAAGACAATTGCACCTAAAGCCATAGTTGTAGCTCGCATATAAATTGAGCCATTAGCAGCCAAAGCTACGTTAGGCCAACCATTTTGATAGTTCACAAAGAAATAGGCAGCTGTAGAAATAATACTTGATAAAAGACCATACCAGCAAAAGGCTTTAATAATAACACCCTTGTTCAATAAATGTTCTGATCTTTTACGTGGTGGTTGCTTCATAACATCTTGATCGGCAGCTTCCGCACCTAATCCTAAGGCTGGAAGCATATCGGTACCTAGATCAACCGTTAAAATTTGCATAACTGTCATAGGAAGTGGAATTAATCCAGCCGAGAAAAGAAATAGCACTGACGGAATAGCTTCGGGTACATTAGAAGTCAAAATATATGTTAAGAACTTGCGGATATTGCTATAAACTGCACGTCCTTCTTCAATGGCAGCTACAATCGAGGCGAAGTTATCATCGGTCAAAATCATATTGGCTGCATCTTTAGCCACGTCAGTACCAGTCATTCCCATTGCAATTCCAATATCGGCTTGCTTTAAAGCCGGAGCATCATTAACTCCATCACCGGTGGAAGCTACAACTTCACCGTTAGCCTGACAATTCTTTACAATGCGGTATTTTTGTTCTGGAGCAACTCTGGCAAAGATTACCTCATCTTTTAATGCATGACGCAATTCTTCATCGCTCATTTGATCTAATTCATTACCGGAAATTACACGTGCTTGATCAGAAGTTAAACCAATTTGAACAGCCACTGACTTAGCAGTTAATTTTGAATCCCCAGTTACCATGATTATTCTAATTTTGGCCTGATGACAACGTTTAACTGCATCATAAATTTCTGGACGTGGTGGATCGCTCATTGTTGCTAAACCCACAAAGATCAAATGATTTTCCGCATCCGCAATACTTATTTTATTAATATCGACACCATGATCGATTATTTTATAAGCGAGGGCCATACTGCGCAATCCGCGAGAAGCATAATCAGCGTTTGCCTTTTTAGCGCGAAGACGATCTGCTTCAGTCATCGGACGAATTTTACCATCAACCTGGATTTGATCACATTGCTTAATCGTGTCGCTATAAGAACCTTTAGTGAGAACAATATAATGCGTATCATCCCAACGATGAACAATTGACATTCTTTTACGATCAGAATCAAATGGCAATTCCTAATTCTAACGTTCCGGAAACTATTGCAATTAACCCTGATATCCAAAGCAAAATTGCCATCATACTAAAAAAGTTTTTGAAACATTCTGATTCAGCTGCGGCTTTTTTAATAGTATTAGTACCATATTTTTAAGTCGCTTAGCGGCTTCCTCATCTGATAATCCAGAAGAAGAAGATTGCAAATTTGTAAAAACTTGTTGAACCTCATTCTGGGCATATAATTTACGGATTTTATTTTCATCCATCCTATACGCACCTTCTCATTTTTACAATTATTATTTTTCCCTTATATTTCCTACTCTAGCACTTTTCACGAGAACAAGTCACAATCTGATTCATTATTTTCCATGCTATACTTATCTCAGTTAATACTTTTTCTAAAAAATCGGAGGCATTATATGAAAGTTTTAATCGGTGGCTATACTAAGAAGACCTCTAAAGGTATTTATGAATTGCCTTTTACTGGTGAAGATAATGGAGCTAAGTTAGGCAAGGCTGAAAATATTATTAGTGTAGGTGGCCCTACTTATTTCCAAAAAGATGGCGATTTAATTTTTACTATTAACAACGCAGGTGACGAAGGTGGTATCAGCGTCTTTAAATTAGGTGAACATGGTTCAAGTGAAGTCGATCGCTATTTAACACCTGGCGCTTCACCAGCATATGTTGGTATTGATCGCGAGCAAAAGCTTATCTATACCGCAAATTACCACACCGCCGTTTTATCTGTATTCCACTACAATAAAAGCGGCAAGTTAGAATTACTCGATCAAGTCACTCACAAGGCCGAAACATTGGGCCCACGTTCAGAACAAGTCGATGGCCCTCACCCACACTTCTTCGATGAAACACCCGCAGGTAATTTAGTTAGCTGCGATTTAGGTAATGACACTGTCGACTTCTACCGGTTAGAAAACGGCAAGTTACATCACCTAGCTCAATATAAAAATGAAGCTGGTTTTGGAACTCGCCACATCGTCTTTTCAAAAGATGGTAACTACTTCTACGTTGTTGGTGAATTATCTAGCAAAATCAACGTAGTTAAATTTAATGAAGACACTTGGGACTTCGAAAATATCGCTACATACAAGACCATTCCAGAAGATTTTACTGAACACAATGGTGCCGCAGCACTTTACATTAGTAAAGATGGTAAATATGTTTATAACTCCAACAGAGGCCACAATTCTATCACCGTCTTTAAGATTAATGATGACCACACCCTAAGCTTAGTTCAGCGCATTTCTACATTTGGTGATTTCCCTCGTGACTTCAACTGGGATGCCGATCAAAAATACGTAGTAGCTGCAAATCAAAATACAGATAACGCTACCTTGTATATCAGAAATGGCGGTAATGGAACTTTAACTCCAATTCAAACAAAAATTCCTGTTCCTGAAGGCACTCGCGTACTTTTCACCAAATAACCCATAATGAAAAATGTGTCTGGGAAAAAACTAACTTTCAGATACCAAAAGACGATCAATCCAACTCTTAATTTGAGTTGCTTGACCGTCTTTTTCTTG
>NZ_PCZD01000129.1:0-604 GCF_002553975.1 Lactobacillus sp. UMNPBX6 | reverse complement strand
GTTTCTCGGCGCAAAGGAAGGTATGTCGCATCCAAATAGACGCAGAAAAACTTGTCGCTTAGCTTGCGTTTGTGGTAAGCCTCAACCTTTGGAATCATCTGCTTGGAAATATTTGATACCTGAGCTGGACTGTAATGGCTGCCATACATCTTTTCAATTAGATCGGCTATTTCCCTGGTGGTCACGCCCTTGGAGTAAAGCTTGATAATCATGCTTTCCAAGATATCCGAGTGCTGCTTGTAGTCAGGCAGCGTGTGCTGATGAAATTGACCGTTGCGATCCCGAGGCACTTGCACTTCAATTGGGCCAAATTGCGTATCAACTTTGCGGAAATAAGCACCATTTCTAGAGTTGCCAGTATTCCAGCCATTTCTGGCATAGGGATCATAGCCCAGAAATGCAGTCAATTCAGCTTCTAACAAGTTATTAACAGCCTGTTGTAGCTCTTTGCGCAATAAATCATTTATTTTGTCTGGATTGAATAGAGCTTGAGCAAAATCTTTGGTAAAATCATTCATGAAGGAGTTCTTCTTTCTGTATGTTTTTTTTGTTCAAACCAATCATACGAGAAAGGAACTCCTTTTTCTAATGTTTAAAGAAATAA
>NZ_PCZD01000128.1:0-701 GCF_002553975.1 Lactobacillus sp. UMNPBX6 | reverse complement strand
GGCATATCACACACCAGATGAAATCTTCGAAAGAGAATTAGATAAAATCTATCAAGCAGCTTAAGTGTTCAATTTATTATTGCAATTTACGAATTTTTAAATTCATTTAAAGACGAAAAGAATGAATTCTCCAACTTTGTTGACCGTCTAGGGATTAAAAATACTTCTACCTACAAAAATATTCTTTCTTTAAGTAAAAATCCTCAGCAAATTGCCAACGAAATTACAGCAATCGATATTTTACATCGACAAAATAGCAAAAGAATAAAAGAAATTCTAAGCCACAATATCTCTAAAGAAATAATTGATTATTTTAATGACAGTATTTTTGAATCTACGGTCAATAAAGGAACGGATTTTTTCGATCCTAATGGTAAAGGAAAATTTAGAGTTTTTTCTATTTATGCAATTAACCCAGATAATTTAAATGATAATACACAAAACTTAATAGTAATTTTGATAGATCCATATCATTTAGTCTGTCCTGTTGCTAATAGACAAAAAAATTTTAACAAAGATGAAAATCGACACTATACTTTCGAAAAATATAAAGAATGTAGACACTCGCTAAGCGACCTATTCAAAGAGAAATTTGATAATTCCGATTCAGTTCGCTACATTCACTTAAACGCCTTTGCCTCAAAATAAGTGTCTGGGAAAAAACTAACCCTTAGATACTGAAAGACGATCAATCCAACTCT
>NZ_PCZD01000127.1:0-777 GCF_002553975.1 Lactobacillus sp. UMNPBX6 | reverse complement strand
GGCCCTATCCATCCCCGCATTAAAATACGGGGATTTTCGGGCGTTTTTCATTAAAATATTTTTCATAATATTTAGTTATTAAGAAATTAATTGTAGAATTTGATGCTTGCTTTAAAGTTGCGGGATTTTTACGGTAATTGTTTAAATCATCTGTAGAAATACCCGTTTCTTTACTTAACTGTGACATTTTAATATTATCATCTGTTACTACTCGTTTAGCCTTTTCTACATCTGTTAAAAGGTGTGGCATAACCATATGAGGAGGTATTTGACGCTTATTCAACTCATTAATTATGTTCATAGCAGCTCGCTGCATTTGTTCGATTGCGACATCTCGATCAAGATTACTATTCTTGATATGTCCCACGACAAAGGTATGATCCGACACCTCATACTTTTTAGTAACAGGATTAAAAAAATTACCTATTACATTATTTACTACAACTTCTTTTGTACTTGCATGATCATAATTAAAAGGTATATTTTCCAACTTACCTGTGACAGAAGAAAATGGTAAGTTATCTATCGTAAAAACTTGAACGTAAACATCGTATTCCTCCTTATTATCCATATCAGAAAAATGCTTATCATACATTCTTACTTCACGATCTTGAATAAAATCTTCAAAAATAATCTGCTCTTTCATTAACAACTTTCCCTATTCCCAATATAATATTTTTCTTATATTAATATAATAAACAAAGAACAACTCTTATAAAGCTATGAAGTGAGACCTAAAAGTGAGACACTTTTAGGTCTTTTACTATGTCTAAATTT
>NZ_PCZD01000126.1:0-884 GCF_002553975.1 Lactobacillus sp. UMNPBX6 | reverse complement strand
AAAAGCGGTACAAAGCAGAACGTGGAAATGAAGTTTATCAAGCTAACCGACGCCACTGTGGTCGCAAATCAGACTTCTTGAAGAAATCTGACTTTATCAAGTATGTCAATAAGCATTTCTTTGAAGACAATTGGTCACTTGATGTATGTGCCAATCGCTGCTTGGCTGTGGGTGAATTTAGCAGCGACCAGATAGTCTGCACTAGAACTCTATATAACTATGTAGATCAAGGCTTGTTGGCTATCAGAAACTCTGATTTGCCTGAGAAGTTAAAGCGTAATACTAAAATTCATCGTGTTCATAAGAACAAGAAGAAATTAGGTCGAAGCATTGAAGAACGCCCTAAAGAGATTAATGATCGAAAAGAGTTTGGTCACTGGGAATGCGACCTAGTCTTAGGACATAAGACTAGAGATGATCAAGTACTGTTAACTTTGTCTGAGCGAATGAGCCGTGAGTTTCTAATCTTGCGTATTCCAGACAAGACAGCTGCCAGTGTTATGAGCGCTTTTCAAACTCTACATAAGCAGTATAGTGAGCACTGGAATGAAATCTTCAAGACAATTACAACTGACAATGGTTCAGAGTTTGCGGATCTTTCCAATCTAGAGGAAGTATCTAATACCATAGTCTATTACGCCCATCCATATACTTCTTGCGATAAAGGCACTGTTGAAAGACATAATGGGCTCATTCGCAGATTCATTCCTAAGGGTGATTACATCAATAACTATTCTCTTCAGGAAATCATTGACATTGAAACCTGGTGCAATTCGCTACCAAGAAAAATATTGGCATATCATACACCAGATGAAATTTTTGAAAGAGAATTGGATCATATCTATCAAGCAGCTTAAGTGTTCAATTTATTATTGCAATTTACG
>NZ_PCZD01000125.1:0-925 GCF_002553975.1 Lactobacillus sp. UMNPBX6 | reverse complement strand
TAAACTATTGAATTTTCAAGGTACAAGCCCACTTTTGCAAGTGGGAAGTTTAAGTTACTTAAAAATATTAATCTAACAGTATTTACAATTACTTGAATATGAAAATAATTTTTCGGGTTTTGTAAGGTCGTAGACTTTAGGTAAAAACCGACTGCGCAAAATTGCGCAGTCGAATCTCACGGTGCAAAATTGCGCAGTGAAATCTCACGACCGAAAATTCGGTAGTCAAAACTCGACTATGCAAAATTGCAGAGTGAAATCTCATGGTCGAAAATTCGACAGTGAAATCCAACGGTGCAAAATCGCACCGCAAAATCTCACGGCTGAAAATTCAGCAGTGAAAAATAAAAATGTTGCTACAAACTGTAACAACATTCAGACAATTTAAATTATTAACATAATGATGATACCTAGTATTATAGCATTCTAGCCAATTTCTTACATGAAAAAAGCGAGCCGATGTTGCTACGCTATACCAATTTTAACAGCCTTAAATAAACCCGTCCGCAACTCCCTATATTGCTAAAAATATTGCTAAAAACAATAATTTCATGAAGTTTGAAAACAATTCAGAAAATAAAAAATGCCTTAACATCAACGTTTTACAGCATTGATATTAAGACAACCATAACTCTATTGGGTTAGCTGGATTCGAACCAGCGCATGATGGTACCAAAAACCATTGCCTTACCACTTGGCTATAACCCAATCTTCAAACCTTTTTACTTGATTGGTTCTATTTGAATGACCTCTCAATCACTCAACAGATATTAGTATAGGAGAATCAGGCAAAAAGGTCAAGAGAAAATTTAAATTTTTTCAGTAAAAAATTTCCGTAAATTGCAATAATAAATTGAACACTTAAGCTGCTTGATAGATTTTATCTAATTCTCTTTCGAAGATTTCATCTGGTGTGTGATATGCC
>NZ_PCZD01000124.1:0-933 GCF_002553975.1 Lactobacillus sp. UMNPBX6 | reverse complement strand
GCTAAACTATTGAGTTTTCAAGGCTTCATAGTTTTTTTGATGTGGGAAGTTTAAGTTATTAATAAATTGGATTCACTAAATAGTAAAGGCCGTGTAAACAATCATTCTTGGATTGCTTGCACGGCCTTTTTTGCTTTTATTTTTCCATTAAACTGTTTATCAATTCAACTGTGGGCGTTGTTTGCATTAGTTTAGGAACATTAACAGTTATCCATTCAACATCTTTATTCCACCATGCCAGGTTTTCTAATGCTTGAATAACTTCTGGTTCAAATCTTGGTTTGATGAGTTGAATTGGATTGCCACCGACAATTGTATATGGAGCGACGTCTTTTGTTACGACACTATTTGCTCCGATAATGGCACCGTCACCTATTTTTACGCCTGGTAGGACGGTCACATTTTGCCCAAACCACACGTCATTTCCGACTACAGTATCACCTTTCAACGGCAAATCAGTCAGTTCAGGAGTATATTTCTGCCAATCGCCACCCAAAATATTAAATGGATAAGTTGAAATACCTTTCATTACGTGATTGGCACCGTTCATAATAAATTCAATACCACTGGCGATAGAACAGAATTTACCGATGATTAATTTGTCGCCTAGAAATTCATAGTGATGGGTAACGTGTTTCTCAAAATCGGTGGGATTTACTGGGTCATCATAATAGGTGTAGTCCCCAATTTCAATATTGGGACTTTTGATCACGTTCTTGATAAAGACAACCTCTTTGATGGCTGGATTGGGATAAATTGCATTTGCGTCAGGTATGGTCATGTTAGTACCTCCGAATTGAGTTGTTTGATTTTAATTATAGTCTAGAAGATTGGTAGCGTCAAGAATCTTGTGTAAATGAAATGCCTTCGTACATATAACTTAAACTTCCCACTTGCAAAAGTGGGCTTGTACCTTGAAAATTCAATAGTTTA
>NZ_PCZD01000123.1:0-954 GCF_002553975.1 Lactobacillus sp. UMNPBX6 | reverse complement strand
GCTAAACTATTGAGTTTTCAAGGCTTCATAGTTTTTTTGATGTGGGAAGTTTAAGTTAGTTACAAATATTGTAATGGAATATGCTATGTCCTTCTTTGATAAGGAACTTGAAGACAGATTATCGGAAACTACAGTAGATTTTTATAGATATGTAGACGATATTTATTTTGGATATGATAATCCTAAAGATTTAATAAAAATAAAAAAGGTATTGCAGGACTTAACTGTAAAATATGCTATAGAGTTGAATAATACTAAAACGGAATCTATATCTTATAATGAAATAAATCGTAGTTCACAATTATTAGACTATTTTGCAAATATAAAAATTCATAAGGTGGAGAATATAAAAAGGTTCTCCAAAATATTTAATAACTTTTTTGCGATTGCAAATGAAGAAATACTTTCTGGTATAAAGGGTTCAAAGAAGTTGTTGTTTTCTTCTTTACAATATTTTTTACATTCTCTGAATAAAGCTAATCAAAAAAATGCTTTAAAAGCTTTGATTAAGACCACTAGTAATATTGAATTACCATTTATTTTCAAGTTAATACAATTGGCTTTAAATGATTCTAGAATTGCTGAGAGATTTATTCATTTATTAGAAGAAATACAAAAAGAAGAAAAAACAATTTGGCCTCAAGATGAAAATGAACGAATAGTATCTGTGTACTTACATAAAGAGTTTAATAAAGAGCCATTAAACTCTAGATTAAATTATCAATTACTACATTATCTTCGAGAAAATAAAAGTGAGGAGGCATATTTTATTTTTGTGTTAATGCAAAAATTAGACTGGAACTTATCTGTTAATCAACTTGCAAAAATAATGAATATTTCCACAAGTTCATATCAAATAAATGATGATTATTTAGCACGAATAGATGATTTTAATTGGCCGAAAATTGCAATTTCAAATTGAACACTTTTGAAAATTAAATTCTGTATATTGAA
>NZ_PCZD01000122.1:0-967 GCF_002553975.1 Lactobacillus sp. UMNPBX6 | reverse complement strand
ATACGCGTGGTGCTAGTTAAATCGTTTTAGTTACTAAAAAAGTCCAATCTTGTTAGACTCGACTTGTAAACATAATCATAGAAAAGAGTCTGACTAGATTGAACTATCCTAAGCTTAAGCGTTTTTCTCATCATTTACAAGTTAGTTTTAGCCGTTTGAACATAATTTGTCGAACTTGGTATAAGCTTTACGCTTCTGATGAAATCAAGCATCGGCGAAATATTGCTCAGTGCAAAGTATCTGATAGCTCTATTTTAGCTATGCTTATTTGGCAGGCTTCTCTAGGAATTGAATCTCAAAGAAGATTTTGTGAGCATTTAGTTAATTTATCTCACTCTCGCTTTAATCGCAGAACTCGAATGCTTTTACCATTAATCTACCGAATTCGTCATGTCTTAAATGAAGAAGTAGATTTGTCAGGTGATATTTTAATCATTGATAGCTTTCCTGTTCCGGTCTGTCGGCCCGTTCGTAATTGTCAAGCCAAGATCTTTAGTGATTATGCCAATATAGGTTATAAAGCGACCAAAAAGACATTCTATTATGGATTTAAAGTTCACGCGATTGTTAGTGATGATGGGTATTTACTTGATTATGCAATTACTAAAGCTTCAGTTAATGATGCCAGAGAAACAATAGAATTGCTTGTCAATGCTCAGCCTAAAAATCGTTATCTTCTGGGTGACGAAGGCTATGTAGGCAAAGATCTACATCACCAACTTAAAAAGATGGGCTATATACTTTGGACACCTTATCGAAAGAATATGAAGAACGCTAAAAAGCATAATAACCATTATTTGATGGCACTTAGAAGAACAATAGAGAGTGATTTTTCGTTGTTAACATACTATAATGCCGAGAATAATCGAGCTAGAAGTTTAACCGGATTTCAAGAACGGCTTGAAGTCGCCATATTAGCTTACAACATGGCATATTGCCTAGAACGATTTAACTAGCACCACGCGTA
>NZ_PCZD01000121.1:0-992 GCF_002553975.1 Lactobacillus sp. UMNPBX6 | reverse complement strand
AGAGTTGGATTGATCGTCTTTCAGTATCTAAGGGTTAGTTTTTTCCCAGACACTTTATTGATATTAGTCGCGATCTCCGCCCATGCCAAAAATTTGAAGCAAGAACAAGAAGATGTTCACGAAATCTAAGTAAAGTTGCAATGCACCAAGTACAGCTAAACCATTGGTTGAAACTTGACTGCCATAGTTGTTGTAAATTGCCTTCATCTTTTGTGCATCATAAGCAGTTAACCCAGTGAAGATCACTACACCAATGATTGAAAAGACGAAACTTGCAACGGAATTGCGCAAGAAAATGTTAACGACCATCGCAACTATTAAACCGATTAAGGCAGCTCCTAAGTAAGAACCCATGTTGTTTAAGTTCTTCTTAGTGAATGTACCAAAGATAGCCATTGCACCGAATACAGCCGCAGATGATACAAATGCTGTACCGATTTGAGCTTGGGTGTAGAAGCCAGCTAGAAGTGCAAATTCAAAGCCATAGATTACGGCTAAGATCATTAACATTACAAAGCCAGCAACAGGATTTCTAGTAGCTTTAAAATTGATGCCCAATGATAAACCAATTGGAACAAAAAGAATAATCCACATCATTGCAGGTGGCATTTGCATCACTGCTGATCTAAAGACAGTCATGGTCAAAAATGCGGCAATAGCTGAAACTAAAACAGATAGTCCCATGTAGCCATACATTTTTGAAAGAAAACCGTTAACTTCTGCAACGTCATGAATTTCACGACGTCCAGGATTTGAAAAGTTATCCATATTGTATGTCACTCTTTCTTTTATTTAGTTGTCTTAATATATTTTAACGTATTTAGAAAAAAAGTGTAGTATTGCCGTTTATAGAGTTAGTTTTTAAGGTTTTCTTATGATTGTTATAGCTAGAGCAAATAAGTTTTGTAGTGTGTTCTTTTCCCGTATAGTTAAATTAAGTCATGTGGTGATAAGTCAATGTAAATTGTAAATTTTATTTTTAATTAGTTTGT
>NZ_PCZD01000120.1:0-1056 GCF_002553975.1 Lactobacillus sp. UMNPBX6 | reverse complement strand
GAAGCTGAAATTGAAAAACTGACTGAAGAGATTGCCCAAGAGCCTAAAGCCATTCCTGGCGGCTCGGCTAGAAAAGCAAAAAGACGAGCTCTAAAAAAGCTGCTTCATAAGCTAAGAAAAGACTACGTGCCTAGAATGAAGAAGTATGAAGAGGCAGAAGAAGTCTTTGCTGGGCGAAATAGCTACTCTAAAACCGACCACGATGCGACGTTCATGCATATGAAAGAAGACCACATGAAGAACGGCCAGCTCAAGCCAGGCTATAATATCCAAGTCGCTACAACGGATCAATACGTAGTCGATTTTGCTTTGTATCCCAATCCGACTGACTTTAAGACGCTAGAGCCTTTTTTAAAACAGATGACGACAATGGACAAGTTCGATAAGATCGTCGCCGATGCTGGCTACGGCAGCGAGTACAACTACTCAATGCTTGAAGAAGAATATTCAGACAAGCAGTACTATATCCCTTATACCATGTACGAAAAGGAACAAACTAGAAAGTACAAAAACGATCCAACTAAGCTAGCCAACTGGTTCTATGATGAAGAAGACGATTACTACCTTGATCAAAACGGCGTTAGGTTTAGCTTCAAATGTTATAGTCGGCGTAAAGATAAATCGACTGGTCAGGTTCGCGATTTTAAGGTTTACGAAGCGGATAAATTTCAATTAACGCCAGAATTAGAGCGTTTAGCCAAAACCAAGAGCGGACGCCAGCGGCAGGTTCGCTATAATCCTAACTGGCAATACTTAAAAGAAAAAGCTAAAGGAGTTCTCCAAAGTCCTGAAGGCAGGTACATCTACAGCAAGAGAAAGTATGATGTGGAGCCAGTTTTTGGACATTTGAAGAACGTTTTTGGCATGCGTCGAACTCATTTAAGAGGCAAAAAGAAGGTTGAAACTGATGTGGGAATAGCCTTCATGATGATGAATTTAAGCAAATATTGGAACAGAAGATGGTCAAAGGACCAATCTTCTTTACACAAAAATAAAAATAACAAGAAAAAGACGGTCAAGCAACTCAAATTAAGAGTTGGATTGATCGTCTTTTGG
>NZ_PCZD01000011.1:0-40758 GCF_002553975.1 Lactobacillus sp. UMNPBX6 | reverse complement strand
TTGAGAATTTTGATCGTTCTTTTTATGGCCTAGGATTTAGTTTTTTCCCAGACACATTTTTTTATGCTTTTTACATTTTATTGTCCATATAGCGATTTAATTCATGATCCACAAATTCATTGCCTCGATTATTGGCGTGGCCTTTAGTCCATTCAAATGTACTATCTGGGAAATGCTTAAGCAAACGATCAAGTTCTTGCCATTCTGCCACATTTTTTAAAGGTCCGCCAGAACGCTTCCAACCGCGTTTCTTCCAACCGGCTAACCAGTGCTGATTAATTGCATTTAAAACATACTTAGAATCTAGCACAAACAATAAATGCTTTTCATTAAAGCCAAGCTCAATTAGTTTTTTCAAAGCATTAATCAAAGCAGTCTGTTCCATCTTATTGTTAGTTGCACCATATTCACCGCCTGAATCATGAACTTCTTGATCATCCCATTCAATCAAATAAGCCCACGCTGCTTTATCAGTTTTCTTAACATGGCCGCCCTTATATACGCCTGTATTACGAGTACCGCCATCAGTATAAGTCACTGCAAAAAACTCTACGGTTGAATGCGCCGTTACTTTTTTAGCTTGTGGCTTATTTTTTACTCTATTACTTTCTTGTTTAATCTTGGCAATGGCATTTTGCAAGGTATCTTCACCCTTTTGCAAAATATCTCCCTGAGTCCCATTGTTTAAACCTAGATAGTCAGTCGCATCAGTAATATTTTCAAATGACTTATACTCTGCTCCGGAAAAACCATCTACCTGCTTTTTTGCATCATCCCACGTGCGGTAGACGCCTGGTACACGACCATTTTTTACAGCATAAAACTTCATGATTCACCTCAAAAACAAAAAATCTCTACCCAATGTTAAAATATAATTATTATTCATTATAGGGAATTATGTAAGAAGGTGGCAAAAATGTTCTTTAACTCCAAAAAATATGCCGAAGAAGCTGAAAAGAACCATAAATATGATCTAAAACAAGAACCCAGCATGTTTAACATGATCTCATTAGGTCTGCTTGCTTCCTTTGCCCCTACACGTATCTTTCTCAAGTTACGCAAACGACACATCGAAAACAAGGCAGTAATTCAAGAAAGTTCAGTAAAGCAAGTTCCTATTATTTACTTCCATGGCTTTCGCGGTGGAGATTACACTACTAATGTAATGGTTCATCAAGCAATGCATGATAAGGGAACCGATAAATTTTTAAAGGTTACGGTTGATTTATTAGGCAACTTCAAATTAGAAGGTACTTGGTCCGGCGATGAGCATCCTATTGTACAGGTTGCCTTTCGTCAAAGAATTGTGGGAATTTACGGCATTGATTATTATCTTAGCTTTGTTTTACCCTTTCTTTCTAAAAAATATCACTTCAAAAATTATATTGCTGTAGCTCACTCTTTAGCCTGTCCTTGTATCATTAGAACGGAAATGAAGCATGCCTCTAGTAAAACTTTCCCTCATTTAATTAAATGTGCGTTAATTGCCGGCCCCTTTGACGGTGTTACTTATCTAGGCGATATTCCTAACGTAAATATTCTTAATGAAAATGGCCGTCCTAGTGTCATGAATCCTCATTATTTATATTTGCTTTTTAATCGCCGAAAATTCAATTCAAATATTTCAGTGCTAAATATCTACGGCAATGTTCTTGATAACACTAACACTGATAAATTTATTTCTGTAGTTTCAGCTAAAAGCATCCGCTACATTTTGGCTCCTAAAGCACATTTCTACCAAGAAGTAGAAGTTCGCGGCAAAAATGATGCAGAACATAGTTGGATGCATGATAATCCATTCGTTATTGATATTGTTGATAAATTTCTCAATTTAAAAAAATAGACTGTATTTGGGAGGAAGAACATGGTCTGGTGGCATGATTTTATCAGAATTATCTTTATTACTAACACACTCCTTGCTTTTTACATCGTTTTCCACCGAAGGCGATCAGTTTCTACAACTTGGGCCTGGTTAATTGTTTTGCTTATTTTTCCAGTAGTTGGTCTTACTCTTTATGCATTTTTCGGCCGGGGTATTTCCCAGGAAAATATTTTTTCAATTAATAAGCAACACCACATTGGCTTACGCAACGTTCAAAAATCAATTGCCAAAGCACCCAAAGAAGTCAGCCCCTCTGACACTTCTAAATTAGGCAAAATCGCGATTCATTTTTTTAACCGCAATAATGAATCGCCTCTCACCAAAAACAACAACGTGGAACTCTATACTGAGGGTGAAACCTTCTTTCATGATTTGCTCAAAGACATAGTTCGAGCAAAGGAAACTATCAATGTAGAGTTTTATACTTTTTATAGCGACAATATTGGTAACCGTGTTTTACAACTTTTAATCCAAAAGGCTAAACAAGGTGTAAAAGTACGAGTTATCTATGATGCCTGGGGATCAATGGGTGCAACCAAAGCCTGGTTTGATCAATTACGCAAAGCCGGCGGAGAGGTTTTGCCTTTTATTACTTCCAGAAATATGATCACTAGATATCGAATTAACTATCATTTGCACCGTAAGATTGTTGTAATCGATGGGCGTATTTCCTGGACTGGTGGCTTCAATATCGGTGATCAATACTTAGGAAGGAAAAAGAAATTTGGTCATTGGCGTGATAGTCAGGTGCGCATCGTCGGCTCTGCTTCTTTGTTATTGCAAGAGCGATTCGTGATGGACTGGAACGCTTCAATCAAACGTCCTGAACAAATTATTCGCTTTAACGATACGCTTTTCCCTGATCTTGATGAAAAAAAGATCCATCGCGGAGATGTTGCTACACAGATCATTTCTGATGGCCCTGACCGTTATATTCCCTATATGCGTAACGGTATGATGCGCTTAATGCAGCTAGCGAGAAAAAGATTATGGATTCAAACACCTTACTTAATTCCTGACGATGCCGTCTTTGCCACATGGCAAACTATCGCTATGTCTGGTGTCGATGTGAGAATCATGATCCCGTGCAAGCCCGATCACCCTTTTATTTACCGGGCTTCTCAATGGTATGCCAATGAGCTTACACGCTGCGGCGTAAAAATTTATATTTATGAAGACGGCTTCTTACATGCCAAGACTACTATCATCGATGATTATTTTTCTACCGTTGGTTCGATGAATCAAGATTATCGTTCATATGATCTTAACTTTGAAGACAATGCCATTTTCTATGATAAAAAATTTACTAAAAAAATGATCGAAGTTTTTGAAGCAGATATGAAAAAATCTCACTTGCTTACTCACGAGGAAATAAAAAAGCAAGGTCGTATATTACGAACCTTGCAAAGTTTTTCACGGATGCTTTCCCCAATCTTATGATTGGATTTCAACGGGAATATTTTTACCTATATATTTTTGCAATGCGGCAATAACTTCGTTAACTTGAATCCGAAACCGCATCATATATGCCTTATTATTGTTAGTTCTAAAAATGGCCATTACTAATGGCTTTTTAGGATTAGGGACATTAATTAATGTGACACTAGAGATTTCATCGTACTTAACCGTTCGCTTAAAGTAACCTGAAACCACCATTTTTTTAGGACTAAAACCTGAAAAACCATCAACTATGCTAATTAACAAGAATAAGGCTAAAAATACATTTAAACCTGGATCACCTTTTTCAATGTAGTTCCAGGTAAAACCTAACCAAATAAAAATAATTGCCCAAACGATTGAGGAGATACGATAGTGTCCACGAAATTCTACTTTAGCTTGCCAATACCAACTGTAGCAAGCATAAGCTAGCATCAATATATTAACTACAATGTAAAAATAAGACATATAAGCCATAAAAATCCCCTCAAAAAATTTATTTCTTTTAATTATAACAAAGACAGGATTCATAATTAAACAAACAGATTATAGAACAGAGGCATAAACTATGAAAAAATCTGATTTAATAGAACTGCAACAAGAAATTGATAAAGCAAGCCACATCGTTTTCTTAACCGGCGCAGGTGTCTCAACTCATTCAGGCATTCCTGATTATCGTTCAAAAAATGGGATTTATAACGGCGTGCAAGAAAGTCCGGAAAATATTCTTAGTGAAAGCACTCTTTACAACCGTCCAGAATTTTTCTACCAATTTGTAATGAATAATATGTATTTCCCAGACGCTAAACCCAACCTAATCCACCAAAAAATCGCTCAAATTTGCAATCAAAAAGGTGATCTTATTACCCAAAATATTGATTGTTTGGATACGAAAGCCGGAAATAAACACGTGACAGAGTTTCATGGAAATCTATATAATATATATTGTACTAAATGTCACCATTCAATTTTTTACGAAAAATATTCTCAAAATTACATCCATCAAAATTGCGGTGGCATTATTCGACCAGACATAGTACTATATGGTGAATCAATTAAGCCTGAAACTTTAACTAAATCCGTTGAAATTATGCAAAAATCTGATTTAGTTATTATTTGTGGGACAAGTTTTGTAGTTTATCCATTTGCTCAACTTTTGGCCTATCGCAATGAGAAAGCAAAAATTTTTTCCATTAACAAAACTAAGATTCCTGCATCAGGAATTAAACAAATTATTGGTGACGCTCTTGATGTATTTAAAATATTGAATTAATATAACATTTAATATTTTCAAAGTGAAAATTTATGTAGGTGGTGAAAATATGGCAGAGGTTTTTTATTATGATTATGTGACGATCAAACCATGGACTTACTTTTTAACAGCTTCCATATTTGGTTTGACTTACGTAGGGCTCAAAGGTGACAAAAGCGTTTCTCCCATTTTTAGCTTTTATCCTCACCGAATGCTTGTACATGATCCTAAAAAATTAGCTCCATATATTGAACAATTAAAAGAATATTTCGCTGGAACAAGAAAAAAGTTTGATGTTCCGATTGATATTTCTGAATTTGGCACTGAATTCCAAAGAAAAACATTACAAGTTGTGCAAAATCTTCCATATGGTTTTACAGCCAGTTACGGTGATATTGCAACATCATTACCTAACGCTACTTCTGCACGCGCAGTAGCACATGCGGTAGCGTTAAATCCTGTTTTGATTTTTATTCCAGACCACAGAGTTATTCTCTCCAATAATCAAGTGGGAACTTATCGTCTAGGACAAAAAGAAAAAGTTAGGTTAATTGATTTAGAAAAGAGTCATATGCATGGCAATCTTTAAAATGTATGCCCCATTTTTTGACCTAGGCAACTGGGCTCATGTTTTAACCAGTGGTAAAGATTGGATGATTATCCTAACCCTGATTTTAATGGAATGTTTGCTTTCCGTTGACAATGCCGTAGTTTTAGCAGCACAAACGCAAGTGTTGCCTACAAAAGCAGAAAAGGAAAAATCATTATTATATGGTTTATGGGGTGCCTACCTTTTCCGCTTTATTGTTATCGGAATTGGAACATATTTAATTCATTTTTGGGAAATTAAATTAGCTGGTAGTATTTATTTATTCTACCTAGCTTTTAAGTTTTTCTATGATCAGCGTCACCCTAAACAAGCCGCTGAACGTGAAAAAGAAAAGGAAGAGCGTGAGGCCGCTCACCATAAAGGAAAGAAAAAGAAGAAACACGTTTTGTCTTTATTCTGGCGAACGGTTATCTCAATTGAATCCATGGATATCGTATTTTCTATCGACTCAGTTCTGGCGGCATTAGCTGTCTCAAGTAATCCTGTCGTAGTTTTAATCGGTGGAATGATCGGTATTCTCTGCATGAGAGGGGTTGCCGAAATAATTATTAAATTAATGGATATCATCCCTGAATTACAGCCGATGGCTTATCTATTAATTGGGATTATCGCCTTAAAATTACTTTTAGCACTTCCACCTCTTCGTTTTGAATTACCAAACATGGTTTTCGCTATCATTGTTTTTACTATTTTAACTTTGACTATTCTTTTCCACTTCTGGCGTGTTAAACGTCATGGACATAAGCATATTTAAAATAAAAAAGCTTGTCTGTTATGATAAGCTTCTTTATTTACTTCAATTTCTTTTCTACATATTTCTTCAAAACAACCGCTTGATTATGTTCCCTATTTTTAGCCCCATAAAGAAAGAGTACATCACCTATTTTCAATTTCTCTTGTACAGTTTTGATAAACTCAGGCATAAAATCATTGGCATCTAATTCTGTAATATACTTTTGTTCAAATTCCGGGAACTTCTCATCCTCATGATTAAACCATTTTCTTAAATCATTTGTCGGTCCAATCTGCTTATCCCATTCATCCAGGGCCGCTTTAACTTTGCTTATTCCTCGTGGCCACATACGATCAACTAATATTCTATAGCCAGCAGGTTGCTCATGATCATAAATTCTTACTAATTTTATTTCACTCATTTGAAAGAATCCTCTCTTTTAGATTAGTCTATAACTAAGATTAAAAAATTTAAACCAGAAAGGCGTTAAATGAACTACACAAATTACTTTACTAATCGTCCAACTGATGAAATTACACACGATTTAATTGGACGACCTCTTATTTATAATGAGGGAAAAGAAAAATTAGGCGGCTATATTGTCGAGGCTGAAGCGTACATGGGCAAAGATGATCGTGCAGCTCACTCTTATGGCGGTCATCGCAGTCCCGCTAACGAAGGACTTTACCGCCGCGGCGGCACCATTTATATCTACGCACAAAGACAATATTTCTTTTTTGATGTTGCCTGTCAAGAAGAAAATGAACCACAAGGGATTCTTATCAGAGCAATTGAACCTGTTTGGGGAATTGATACTATGATTAAAAACAGAAACGGCAAAAGCGGCGTTTTGCTTACTAATGGCCCAGCCAAAATGATGCAGGCTTTTGGAATACACGACAAGAATTGGAATTTGCATTTTCTTTCTGATTCTCCATTTATAATTGATCTTGAAGACAAACACAGAAAACCTGCCCAAGAGATTATTGCAGATAAACGCGTGGGTATTAATCAATCTGATCCTATTTGGGCTAATAAAAAACTACGTTATTACGTAGCTGGAAATCCTTACGTTTCAGATATGAAAAAGAGAAATTATGCTAAAAATAATGGATGGACTTGACATATTTTAATTTTTCTTTTATTATCTTTCCATAGTTAAATAATTTTCCAATGCAATAGAGGTTGCGACAACCACAAGATAATTCAGAGTCCGCGAAGACAATGAAGGTTATCTTAGGGCTGCCGCCGAAATGGATTTAACATTCGCGTGTTGATCTGTTGGGCTATAGAACAATATTCTATAGACTGTCCTGGTTAGTCCCCAGGGAGCGCTATAAGATTTGGTTTTAATACTGATGATTATGACCTCGTTGCTGATGAAGCACCGAGGTTTTTATTTACGCTTTATTGTATTGGCTTTATGTTGAAAACATTGGAGGGTTTTTCATTGAAGTCAAGATTTAGATGGATTGCAGCATTACTAACAATCCTGATCGGTTTATTTATTGGATTCAGCTTTAACAGCCGCGAGACTCAAGCTGCTAAAAAAGATTCCAGCGTATTAAAAATAGGTATGGAAGCTAACTATCCACCATACAATTGGACTCAACCTAAGAAGACAAACGGTGCTGTGCCAATTGATGGCTCAAATTCTTATGCAAATGGTTATGACGTTCAAATCGCCAAAATTATTGGTAAGAGACTTCACAAAAAAGTTGTGGTTGAAAAGACTCAATGGGATGGTTTATTACCTGCTTTAACTTCCGGCAAAATTGATTTAATCATCGCTGGTATGAGTCCTACTGCTGAAAGACGTAAGGCTATCAACTTTTCAGAGCCATACAGAAAGAGTACTTTCGTTGTTATTACCAATAAAGCAAGTAAATACTCAAATGCTAAGAAATTATCTGATTTTAAGGGTGCTAAGTTAACTGCTCAACAAGGTACTTTGCACTACGATTTAATCAAGCAATTAAAGGGTGCTAAGCGTGAACCAGCTATGCGTGACTTCTCAGCCATGCGTCAAAGTTTAGCTTCTGGTACCATCGATGGTTATGTTGCAGAAGACATCGAATTCGAAAGTTACCACAGCGTTAACCCTAACATCATTGCCGTTAACTTGAACAAGATGGCTGGTTTCCACGTTGATCATGATGATTCCGTAACTAGTATTGGTGTTAAAAAGGGCAACACTAAATTACTTAACGAAGTTAACGCTACTTTAAGAACTATTTCTAACAAAAAGCGTGAACAATTGATGTCACAAGCCGTTAAGGAACAACCTAAGGCTGGTAACGAAACTAAGAAGGAAAACTGGTTAGTAACTACTTGGAAGCAATACGGCAGCATGATCATGTCCGGTATTGGTATGACTTTACTTTTAGCCTTAGTTGGTACTATTGTTGGTTTCTTTATCGGTTTGCTCGTTGGTATCGTTCGTACCATCCCTACCCCAACTACTCGCGGTAAGCGTTGGGCTTTAAACTTCGTAAAATGGCTATTATCAGTTTACGTTGAAATTTTCCGTGGTACTCCAATGATGGTTCAGGCCGCTGTAATTTACTACGGTATTGCTCAATTCTGGCACTTAAACTTAAACAGAACTATTGCCGCTTTAATCATTGTTTCAATCAATACTGGTGCCTACCTTGCCGAAGTTATCCGTGGTGGTATTATTTCTACTCCAGAAGGACAATTTGAAGCAGCTAGTGCACTTGGTATGACTCACAACCAAAGAATGTGGCATATCATCTTGCCTCAAGCTATTAGAAACTGTTTACCATCAATCACCAACGAATTTATCGTTAACATCAAGGATACTTCAGTATTGAGTATCATCTCAGTTTCTGAATTGTTCTTCGTTGGTACTACTATTGCCAGTCAATCATTCAAGTTCTTCCCAACTTACTTAATGATTTCGGCAATCTACTTAATTTTGACATTTACTATTACCAGAATCTTCAACTTTATTGAAAAGAAACTTGAAGGTAAAAAGAACTACAACTTGATGGCTAACCAAGTTCAAGTTGGTACTCCAAAAGATGCGGAGGCAAACAATTAATGACTGAATCAAACGAAGTAATTTTAAGTTTAAAGCATATGCAAAAGTCCTATGGGGCTCACAAGGTATTGAAGGACATTTCTTTCGATATCAACAAAGGCGAGATCGTGACCATCATTGGTCCTTCCGGTGGTGGTAAGTCTACTACCCTTCGCTGCATCAACTTGCTCGAAGAACCTACTGGTGGCGAGATCGATTTCCACGATGAAAACATTTTGGCACCTGGTTACAACCGTAATACCTTTAGATCCAAGGTCGGCATGGTATTCCAGCAATTCGACTTATTCGAAAACAAGAATGTTTTGGAAAACTGCATGATCGGCCAAGAATTGGTCCTCAAGCGTTCAAAAGACGAAGCACGTAAGATTGCTATGGAGAACCTTAAAAAGGTTGGTATGGATCCATTTATCAAGGCTAAACCACAACAATTATCTGGTGGTCAACAACAGCGTGTTGCTATTGCCCGTGCGATTTCAATGAATCCAGAAGTTTTATTGTTCGACGAACCAACTAGTGCCCTTGACCCAGAAATGGTTGGCGAAGTACTAGACGTTATGCAAAAGCTTGCTACAACCGGTTTGACGATGGTGATCGTTACCCACGAAATGGGCTTTGCCAAGAGCATTTCAGACCGTGTATTGTTCATCAGTGACGGTATCATTACTGAACAAGGTTCACCTGATCAAATCTTTGATCATCCAAAGAATGAAAAGACACAAAAGTTCCTGAGTAACTTCAGAAAAATGGACTTTTAAAATTTTAAAAGCAGAGAAGTTTGATTACTTCCCTGCTTTTTTAGTTTATAATTAATAAAAAATTAATTGGAGGAATATTTATGAATGAAAGAGTGTATTACTTCGTCAAATCGTATGATGAAGATTTACCAAAACCACCAGCAGAAAGTTTTGGTCAAATTTTAAACGAAACCTACTTGCATCCCTTCGATTGGAGCGCAAGAACCACTCGTAAGTCCTACTGGTGGAGCGTCTTAACCAACTTCATTATTGCCATTTTAGCTATTGTAGTTGGCTTCTATGCTTTCAATGAAGGCCTTAATCCGGGTATCAGAGTAATCGACGCTGTGGTTGCGATTGCTATCTATGTCTGGGTATTTCTAGCTGGTCTTGGTCAAATGATCCGTCGTTTGCATGACGTTGGCTACAGCGGCTACTGGTACTGGGCTACCTTCACTGGTTATGGCACAATGTTTATGTTTTACTTAGCACTTCAGCCATCTGTCCAACACAAGGTTAAATGGGGCAAGTACTTGTTCAGCGATCAAGATTATCCTGAGGACGGCGCAAAAAGTAATGTTCCTATACCAACTATTGGTCAAATCTTGAAGGAACACTTCTTTGACTGCTTCAAGTGGGATGCTAGATCTACTAGAACCTCATTCTGGGTAGGTACTGCAATTAGCCAAGTTATCATGACAATCGGCGTACTTGCTTGTTACCTACTTGCTTTCATGCTTTTAGCTCCTTTCAGCGTTACTGAATTTGATTCTGGCGATGCCAAGGTAATCGGTGTAATCTTCATCATTTTTATTATTTCCTTTATTGCAGCAGCTATTTGGGCCTTTTTAGCACAATTAGGTCACACTGTTCGTCGTCTGCACGACGCAGGCTTTAACGGTGGTTGGTGGTGGCTGGGCGTAATTCCTTACGTTGGTCAACTGTTGCTAGCATTCTTGCTCTTCCACCCTACTGTCCAAAATGAAGTTAAATGGGACAAATATTTATTTGATCCAGAAGATCGAATTAGATAGATCAAAATTAAAAAGATCATTCCTATATGGGGATGATCTTTTTAAAACTCATTTTCTATTTTGAATTGAGTTTACAAAAAATAGCGCTTTTTTACGTTTTAAATAATATCCTTATTTTCCTTAATGCGAGCTAATTTCCAGCCCGTATCAAAATACATCTTGCGCGTTTGACGCAAATCATCATAATCACTTTGTAAACTATCAATGGCATCCTGTAAGCCCTTATTTTGCTTTCTAATCGCATTTAGCTCAGGATCATTGATCACACCCTTAAGGTGTACTTGAGCCGCTAAATAGCGCCGACGATGCTCAAATTCTTCTCTCAAAGTACCCAGCGCATCTTCATACTTAACTAGCTTTTTATTGATCTCAGAAATTTGATCATTCAGTTGAATAAACAACTTATAAGGCATATCCGACTTAATTCGGTTGCATTCCGCACAAGCTAAAGTTAAATTATCTAAGCTGTTGTTGTGACTAAGAGAAACAGGATCCTTATGATCTACGCTGCGGCCACGTCTGCCGCAATATTGGCAGCGGTATTTATACTTGGCCCGAATGCGTTCACGATCAATAAAATCAACTTCGTTTAACTGGAAATTGATCTCCAAATCCATTCCCTTTAAATTTTGCTCAAAAGTTACGCCTTGGTTAGGCACATAATTAAGCTTGCCATCTTCGCTTTTAATTACCGCCAAATTCAAATCAGACCTTTTAATCTGTTGGCGGGCGATTTCATTGCCATCATAATCTTGTAAAAAGGCCTCGTATTTTTTACGGTCCTTTTTATTTTTCACAATAAAACCTGATTGATCTTGTTTCTTTGCACCGACAAACGTGTAAAGCAAGCTTTGAGCAAAAGTTGCGACCGCATCATTTGCGTAATCTTCCGGATTCAGGTTGCGCGTGATACAAATGTCGCAAATACTGGTCAACTTAGGATTCATTAACCCCTCTTGCTTAAAATGCAAAGAGTCCATGCGTAGCCCGCATGAACTACATTGAAATTTCACCTAATCATCCCCTAACAATAGAATGCTAAAAGCTATTCGTTGCATCTTATCCTTTCCCGCGAAATCACCTTTAAAAAGATCTGGCAAAATTTTCTTAATAAAGTATTGTACGCAAACTAAATCGTCGAACTTCTTGATCGTTTCAAGACTTTCCTTGAACATTTGCATATAAACCGGGTTCGGATTACCTAATTCGATTTCTCCATAAGCTTCATATAACAAATCTAATTTATCACAGATTGATAAAATTTTACCCTCTAAAGTATCATCTTTGCCTTCTGAGAGACGTTTAGTATAAATTTCTTGAAATTCTTCTGGAATCTCATCCTTAATGAACTTGGTGGTCATTGTTTCTTCAACGTCACCGATCATCTTTCTAAGTTGAGGAGTAGCGTATTTAACCGGTGTCTTAATATCACCGATGAAACGTTCAGTATAATCGTGATTCAAACTCTTTTCGTAAAGGGCCTTCCAATTGATCTTCTTATTGCCGTGAACTTCTTCGATATCACCCATCATTTGTGCGAGTTCAGCTGTTCTGAAACAGTGATCAGCTACTGAGTGGTGATGATACTTGAAGTAGCCCGGTGCTCGATCAATTGACTCTAAACTATTAAATCCTTGAATATATGCATTTAATCCCATTTTTTTATCCTCCTCATTTTCCTTAAAATTTTTACTATGTTATCAAAGATTGATTTTCAATGCAAATAAAAAGAGGCCTTTGCCTCTTAAAATCTATGCGCCGGTGTCAGTATCGTTGCCATCGTCGTTAGTACTGCATCATAGTAATTATTTTTAGGTAATTTTTTAGCAAAAATATATTGCTGCGAATCAAACAAATTATCATAGCCTTGATTGCGATTTTCATTCACCGCAATATAAATTGGCGCGCTAAAGCTAGCTGATTGATAATTATTGACTGGCTTGCCTTTTAAAGTATAGCCTGCTGTAATTGTATTTTGCTTGCTAAAAAATTTAAGCAAGCGATGTACAGTATTCTTTGCTAATTTATCCTTACTAAATGCTAAATCCATTGGCACCCGGCAAGCATTGGCATAATAATCACCATCATATCGATCAGTGGTAACCCTTCCTTTAACTGGCTTAGCATCTTTTGATGTCAGCCAGGCAAAGTCTGGAACTAGGCCACTCTTATGCTGGTGACTCAATTGATTGAGCCGCTTGAGCATTGTTTTTTTAATTAAGAGCCACCGCGAATCATTGCTTTCACGATAAAATTGATCAAACATTGTCGGCAATACATCTGAAGTCCGCATTAAATTATAATACTTCGACTTAGAATCGGCCCAATTGCCCACCGTTAAAGCGTGCGTTGTCGGATTATATTCATAACGCAAAATATCGGCAATTAATTTTTGCCCTTGCCGCTGATATGCTGGGTTTTTCCATCTTTTAGCCGCTAAAAACAAAGCTTTAGCAATAAATAAGTCCCCATCAGTAGCGCTATTGCGTTCACTGCTCCATTTTCCATTTTTCTTTGTTTGCCGCCAAGCCATCAATTGCGTATTACGATCCCGGTGTTTTAAATAATACTGCACTAGCTTAGCAAAGTTGCTTTCTTTAACTGCTGGATCATGCGCCGCAATAAACATCCCATATCCTTGGCCTTCAGATAAAACCGTCACTTGTTCCTGCTTAGGCGTGGTATTAATATAGGCAAGATTCTTTTCTTCAACTACATAATTTTTATGCCAAGAATGTAGAAAAAAATTACGCACCGCTGAATTATTATCTGCTCTGATATAGATCATAATACCGGTAAATGCAATCGTTACGAGTAAAAATCCTAGTAGCATCCATCTTTTTTTCATCTCATCACCTAATCCGCAAATCTCTTAGTCTTAACCCATTTAGTACTATCACGATGAAAAACGCGATCTAGCATTACTGAAGTAACCGCATGAATTGATACAATGATGAACAATTGCGAATAAGTAAAATATGATGCTAAGGCTAGCCAAATCTGTTCGTCAGTTGCCTGCCCATATTGCGTAGTCATAGCTAGGTTAATTTGCAAAATATAAAGCAAAACCATCAATAGCCAATTAAAGAGCAGAATTTGAGCTAATAAAATATTACTCCGCGAAATTGTAAATGGTATTACTACTGCAGGATTCCAAAGATGGACGATTAAGGCAATCAAATTAGAAAAAAAGATCAGATCTGATAAAACAATCGCCAAATTAAACCAGAAAAAAGTGCAGGAATAATAGACAGTCTCTAATTTAACCCGCCAGTTGCTTTTATCAAAAAGATGGCAAAAATTATTGATCACCACTTCATAGTTACCTTTAGCCCAACGCAAGCGTTGGAAATAATAATCTTTTAAGCGTTCTGGTTCTTGCTGGAAGGCTTCAGAATTATAGGCTAAGGCAATCAAACTACCTGAGCCCATAATTTTAAAAGAAATATCAGTATCTTCGGTCAAAGCGCCATTGCGCCAGCCGCCAATTGATCTGACATAATCAGTATTAATAATAAAGTTAGTCCCTGGAATACGACCAATCTTAAATAATTGCCAGATACCGCAGTGTTGAATTCGCTGGGTAACAACAATTTTCTGATTGATACACTTAGTTAAAAAATTCTGCCGCGCATTTCTCGTCTTATTGCGCCCAAAAGCAGCCTTATATCTCACCGGATTTTCCAAAATCTTTTTAATTAAAAAATACAAAGCATTTTCTTCTGGCATGGCATCTGCATCATATACACCAAGGTATTCTCCTTGGGCAATCTTCAAAGCATCATTTAATACACCAGCTTTGCCACCACTACCTGTTCGTTCAATTACTTGAACATTGATTTCCCGTTCAGGATATTGCTTGATTATTTCCCGGGCAATTTTAGCAGTATCATCAGTACAATTATCAGCATAGATTAAAATTTGTAACTTATCAGCCGGATAATTCAAATTTAAAATTGCCTGCGTAGTTTTACTAATAACTAATTCTTCATTATGAGCTGGTACAACTAACGTAACTTTTGGGTAACGCTTAAGTGGCGTGATTTTAACTAAGAGCTTGCTGTGCTTTAACCAAAAGAAAACTGCACCACTTAAGGTAACTAGAGACATCAACAAAGAAAGCCAAATCGAGATTAACGTTAAAATTTGTAATGCTTCACTCATTTTTCGTCTTTTTTCCTTTTTTATTGATTACCGTATTTTCAACATTAAAGTAAATGACAAACGCACAAATAAACATAACTATGAAAGCAAGTAAAAAGATGCCTGAAATGCTTAAAGCTAAGAAATAAAACCAATTAGTCATTTGCTTCAGCCTTTAAATATTCAACAATTAAGTCAGTTTCCAATTCGCGGTCCAAATGTTTTACAATCACATTTGGATCTGTAAAACGATCCACGTTTGTTTCATCAATTCGCTGACTCGTCCATTTCAAGCCTCCGGGAAGATCATCTTGCACTTTTTTTAATTCCGCAATTGTCTCCTGATTAATCTGCTTGATAATGTCATCTCTTAATTCAGGCGAAATAATAAAAAAAGTGGCATCTCCTAAATAAAAGAGTTCCTCAGCTGCTAATCTTCTCTTTTTTAAGATATCAGCTAATTTTTCTAAATACTGCGCGTGCTCTTCTGGATGAAGTTGAGCAAACTGTTCGTGGTTAGCCCAACGCAACATTGATACATGCATCCATAAATGTAATTGTGGCCGTTCTTTAATATTACTAATTACTTTTGAATAAATTTTATTAGCAGTGTAACATGTATGCATTTTTAGAGTGCCATTGTAGCGTTTAAGGTAATTGCGAATATCTTGCCGATTTTTACTAATAAAACGCCAATCTAGGACATAATAGCGCAACACCGTTAAAAGCCCTGCCTCTATCGGAAAAGCTACCACTAAAAACCACTTTGCTTCTGTAGGAATTACAACATATCCCAGCACTAAAAAGCCCGCTGCAATCGTCGTTAACAAAATTATCAGCCAGCTAACCATTATATTAGGCAACAATAATCCCGTCATAATAGCTAAAATTAGAATTAAAAATAAGCCATTGACTATATTTGCCGAATATTCTTCCACTTGAAAAACAGCAATTACTGGAAAAAGTATTGCTGCAACGAGATCTAAATAGATCAAAATATTGTATTTATTATTCTTATTCATATATCTAACTATCTATATCCTATATATTTTTTAGAAAAACATAAGTTAAATTATATTCAAAATTTTTTTAATGTCCATGCATAGATAAAATTTTTTTAAACAAAAAAAGCTAGAAGCCTTAGCTCCTAGCTTTTAATTTCAATATTATCAAAGACTACTTGTTTTCGTCTTTTGCGGCCTTGTTCAAGAAAGCAACAACTGCTGCTACGTGAGCAACACGCTTCTTTGCGTTTCTCTTGTTCTTAGGTCTTTGGTTTGGTTCACAACCAGTGTTGTAATTTTCACCTTTACGCATATGCTATACTTCCTTTCAGATTTTCGAAAATCTAGTATAGTTTACCATGTTCAGCCCTTCAGATCAAGTCTTCATGCAGACTCAAAATTTTTCGACAGATGCAGGACAACAATATAATTTAAGATTCGCGTAGCATAACTAGCATCCTTTTGGAAACTTTTAATTACCTTTTTAGCTAAATCAACTCGATCAGTAATTAAGCCATCAACTTGTTGATACATCATCTTCTTCATTAATTTTTCGTCATTAACTGTCCAGGCATAAACAGGACGATCCTGCAAATGGGCTTGCCAAATAAAGTCTGAATTCAAGGTAGAATATTCCATTGAATATCCACTAGCAACACTTTGCGGATAAGTAAAATTATAAGGTTGAATGTAAAAGACAACCAAACGTGGATTAATTAAGTGCAGTCCTTCAACCACGCGATAGTCGAGTGATTGTACTTGATACGTATTTTTGAGAATCGTTTTGCCATATTTTTGATTAAAGCGCTGCAGCATTTTCTTCGAATCTTTAGCCGTCGTTTTAATTTCAATTAGCAATTTTTGATGCAGTCTTTTGGCTTCCTCAAGATATTGATCAAAGCTAACTAACTTAGCATGATAGCCGTCTTCTTTGGCAGTTAACTTTTCTAATTGCCGTAAAGTTAAATCATTCGGGGCTTTATTAACTCCCGTTAGCTTCAATAAATTCTCATCATGAATTACGATATATTTTTTATCCTTAGTTTCATGAACATCAATTTCAACGTAGTCCGGCTTTTCTTTAGCCGTTTTTCTTAATGACTGTAACGTGTTTTGTACGCCATTTTTATCATCAACGCCGCGATGAGAAATAATTACTGGCGCTTTAGCATTTACACTAGTCAAATATAAATAATTGGTGGATATTGCATCAATCATTACTAGTACAAACACAACTAATGTACTTAGAATTATTTTTTTAGTTTTACCTGTTTGACTTATCTTTTCTTGCCTTAAAGCTTTCAAAATAATAGATAAGCCCAGTACACTAACATAGACTAACGCTACTTCACTAATAATTTGAACAAGCGAAAGATTGATAATGGCTACAATTAACGGACATTTCCCAGGTAATAAATCAACTAATAGCTGCAAGCAATACATTGCTAAATAGAAAATTGTCATGACTGCTGCAGATAAAACGGCTAAAACAATAATCCTCCAGCAAATCGTCCGCCAACGGTAGTGCGCCGTTAATCGCCAACTTCTTTTTACTGCTTGCGCCGACTTTAAGTGGTCAAAAACGATGATGGGTAAAGCAAATACTAGCCTTGCACCAAGGATCAAAGCGGCTAAATAAAACGCAATCAAAACGGCTAACAAGATTGGCGTTCTCGTCAGATAATCCAAGATAAATTCTGAAATCTGCACTTTGCTTAAAAGTGGTGTTCTAAAGATGACATCGGCTAACGGTACTACCAATAAAAAATAGAGCATCAAAATAAAAAGCGTGCCCAAACGAATTTTTTTGATATTTTGCCAAGTTTGAATAAAACTATTTTTCCACGTAAAAACTTGATGCTTAATATCCCAAACGCCATGAAGTAAATAAGCTAATTGCGCATACAAGACTACTAATAAAAGCAGCAACTCAATTATCAAAATTAAAAAGGCAACCGTATGCGTCGTAATGATCATCACTACATTTTGATAAGATACGAACGGAATAGCACTAGCCTGCAAAACAAAGGTTGTAATATAGCGAAAAAATGGAATAACAATAAATTGATTAAATAAACTTAATCCCATAAAAAGTAGCAGATACCGCAGCCAATTTTGGCAAAATTCACGACTACCTGCTTTTATTTCTTTGACCAAAGTCATTGTTCTTCCCCCCTTACATTGAAATTACTTTCTTAATTCTATACTAAAAAAGGACGAGGTCATTCCCTCGTCCCTATGATTAATTTTATTTTTTAACATTGACCGCCGTTTTTTAGATCATCAGCAGTAATTGCTTCAGGTTCATATTGGGTAACGGTCATCCCGCCATCAATAATGCCGCTGTCTGAAGATAAACTCAAAGTTGAGTTGCGCGCATTTACCACTAGACCTGGTTCAAAGAAAGTTGTTTCCGGCTGAGCAGTATACAAGTCAAGACCAGCATTATTTTCGATTGAAATATTATACTTAGGATCTTTTTCAGCAAGGATTACAAACTGGAAGCTGTCGCCAATAGTACAAGTGCCGCCTTTTTTAGAATACTTGGTTGAACCATCATCTAAAGCCAAGATGACAATTTGGTGATCTGCATCCATCTTGCTTTTAATCATTTCTGCAGCATCTGGTTTAATATTGATTGAAATTGCATTCTCTGTCATTTTGTTTCCTCTTTTCAATCTAAATTTGATTAATTTACTTATTTAAATATAGCACGACTAGTTCCAACTAACTAAAAATATGCTCGAAAATGCCGCTAATCTTGATATTTTTAAAATTTATCATTGCATGCAACCACAAAAAGGCTCAAAATGGTACATAGGGTTTTTAGACGATTGTAATACGTAAGGGGGACCTTTTATGACCGTCTTAAAGAATATTGCTAAAGATAGAATTTTACAGATTACAGTTTTAATTACAGTAGTAAGTCTTTTTTTCGCTAAGCCGCGGTTAGCAGATATTAACTTTCACACTTTATGGTCTGTTGCCGCAATGTTGACGCTGATCCAGATCTATGCTTATTTGCACGTTCTGGATGTTTTAGCGTACAAACTTACGAGTATCGCAGATAATACGCGTAAGTTGAACATGCTGTTCACGGTTTTGGCCGTCATCGCCGGTATGTTCTTAGGTAATGACATTACTGTATTAACTTTAATTCCACTTTATTTAAATATCGCTAAGCGCTACAAGCTACCACAAATTTTGCCAGTTACCTTAATTGGTATGGGGGCAAATATTGGTGCTGCATTTACACCATGGGGGAATCCGCACAATATTTTCTTAGTAAGTCGCTACAACGTAAGTCCAATTAAGTTTTTTGAATGGTCTGTACCTTATTTGGTAGTTTCATTGATCATCATGTGGCTGGTCTTTTTGTTTATTCCTAAAAAAGATATTCCTACTCAAAAAACAGAACCTATCAGAATTAGTTGGCGTCCTACTATTATTACAACTGTAGTATTTATTTTCTTCTTCTTTGGCGTCTTCAGAGCAATTGATATCATTTGGCCATTAATTGTCGCCATAGTTTTAGCACTTGCCATCAATCCGCGCATAATGCTTAAGATTGACTATGCCCTACTTCTTACCTTTACAGGCTTCTTCATCTTTATTAGTGATATCCAACAAATTCCCGCAATTGTTAACTTAATTCATGGTATGGTTTACTCCGAAATTTCAACTTATTTCGCTTCAATTCTTTCAAGTCAGGTTATGAGTAACGTACCATCGACTATCTTAGTTGGTAAGTTTACTAACTATGTCCAAGCATTATTCTTGGGTTCAAACATCGGTGGTTTTGGTTCAGCTATTGGTTCAATGGCCAATATGTTGGTATTAAAGACTTTCAACCAACACGGTAGTGTAAGTAAGAAGAAATTCTTTATTCAATGGACAATCATGCAATTTGCCGGTTTGATTATTTTAACCATAGTTGGATTAGGATTATTAATTTTCAGAATTTAATATTTTTCATTAAGAATGTCGCTTAGACATTCTTTTTTTATTGCCTCCAATATCAGAAATGGATAAAATTAAATAAACGTATAGAAAGGGGAATATTATGTCACCATTAGTATGGATAATTTTAATTATCATTATCTTATTAGTCGGTATTTATATTGCAATTTACAACGGATTGCAAAAATCTCGCGTTTTCGTTGATGAATCATGGAGTCAAATTGATGTTCAACTTAAGCGCCGTAATGACTTAATTCCTAATTTAGTTGAAACTACTAAAGGCTATGCCAAACATGAAAAATCAACTTTAGAAGATGTAGTTAAGTTACGTGATCAATTAGTTAACGTTCCTCAGGGAGATCACGAAGAAGCAATGAAGTTGTCCAATCAAATTACTGATTCTTTAAAATCAATTTTTGCATTGGCCGAAGCATATCCTGACTTAAAAGCAAATCAAAATTTCTTAAAACTTCAAGAAGAATTAACCAACACAGAAAACAAGATTGCTTACTCTCGTCAGCTTTACAACTCAAGTGTTGCATCATACGATCAAAAATTGCTTACTTTCCCTTCCAACTTGATCGCCAAAATTCATGGCTTTACCAAGATCGATTACTTGGAAACCCCAACTGAAGAAAAGGCTGTTCCTAAAGTTAAGTTTTAGTTAGAAGGAAAATTATGTTATACCAACAAATTGCCCGTAACAAGCGTAAAACTGCGTTAATTATGGTTCTCTTTGTGGTAATTTTAGCCCTTGTTGGTGCTGGACTAGGCTATCTTTTTAGCAATAGTCCATGGATGGGAATCATCATTGCCTTAGTAGGTAGTTTAATTTACTTATTAATTATGTGGCAAAATCCGGCCAATATGATTATGAGTCTTAACCATGCTCAAGAAATTCAGGAAGCAGATAATCCTGAATTGTGGCATATCGTTGAAGATATGGCTATGGTAGCAAGGGTACCAATGCCCCGCGTCTATATTATTCCTGATCCAAGTCCCAACGCTTTTGCGACAGGACGAGATCCTAACCACAGTGCGGTAGCTGTAACAGAAGGCATTCTTCAACTGATGGATCGTGAGGAACTAGAAGGCGTACTAGGACATGAATTATCACATGTACGCAATTACGACATTCTGCTTTCCACCATTGCTGTTGTGCTGGTCGGAGTAATTTCCTTTATTTCCGGCATGGCATCTCGTTACATCTGGTTTGCTGGTGGCGGCCGCGATCGTGACGATGATCGTGATTCAAATGCCTTTGAAATGATCTTTAAAGTGGTAGCCATTGTCTTTGTTTTAATCTTAGGACCATTATCGGCTTCCCTTGCTCAAATGGCTCTTTCACGCAATAGAGAATATTTAGCAGATGCTTCCTCTGTAGAATTAACGCGTAATCCGCAAGGATTAATTTCTGCTTTGAGAAAAATCGAAAATAGTCAGCCAATGAAGCAGGCTGATCGTAGTAGTGCTGGGCTATATATCGAAAATCCATTCCATAATCATGGCCTATCGCATCTTTTCGATACTCACCCACCTACAGAAAATAGAATTAACAGACTTGAACACATGTAAAAAAAGAATCTGGAAAATTTCCAGATTCTTTTTACTTTAAATTGATATTAGCTTGTCTAAATAGCTCTTCTCGCATAGCAGCTGGCGTCATGTGATAGTATTGGTTGAATTTCTTATAGAAGAAAGACTTGCTTGAATAACCTACACGCCCGATAATTTCTTTCAATGATAAATCTGGTTGGGCAAGCAATTCACGTGCTTCTTGCATTCTTCTCTCATCTACATGATCAACAAAGCTCTTACCAGTCTTAGCTTTAACCATATTTGAGAAATAGTTAGGATTAAAGCCAAAGTACTTAGCTGCTTCTGCTAGAGATGCATCCGCAAAGTGCATATCAATATAATTATTCAATGATTTCTTTTCAAATTTAGTTTTATCCAAATTAGTTGGCGTTGCCATTCTTTGAGTTCTAATTGAAATAATAAGCATCACCGTTAACTCGGCCTGAATTAATGCCTTGATGAAGATATCATTATTCAAATATCCTCCAATAATATGTTGCATTACTTGAGAGGCACGAGTGATTTGATTATTTTTTAACCATAAAGCATGCTCGTTTTCAAGGCTATCAACTATTTGCTTAATAACCTTCATTTCCCTGCTGCCTTTATAACTAAAATCATTAAAGTATTTACGATATCTAAAACCAGGCTTAAATTTTAGTTTAGCAAGTACTGTATCTGATGTTTGTTTGGTAATCTCATAAATGCTATTTTCCGTAAGTAAAAGAACATTACCGGATTTCATTGGGATAATCTTTTCACCACTCTTAATCGTCACAGTACCTTTGGCGACATATAAGATTGTCGAGACATCCATGCGATAGCGATGAATGCCAGTATTATGATTTTCAAGGTAGATTGTAAACAGATCAAAATCGGGATTGCCAGCCTCGAGTTTTACCTCGTTCTTATCTGTTATGTTTGATTTTAATACGCTAGCCAGATATTGATCCAGAGCAACAGCTGCCATATGTCCACCTTCCTTAATTAAACAAATAATAATAGTACTATAAGTATATTATAAAACAAAAAGATATTTAGCATTGTGTATAATTGCTTTATTGTATCGAAATGACTCTTTTATGGCAGTAGACAGGCAAAAAATCATTTTGTACAATCAGAATTATGATGATAGAAATTAGTGATGTAACCTTTTCTTACGAAAAAGAACCCCTTATCCACCAGCTTAATATGAATATCGCACCTGGTTTTAATCTTTTAATTGGACCAACAGGTTGCGGCAAATCCACGCTACTAAAAATTATTGCAGGACTCTATCCAAAATATGCTGGAAAATTAACAGGAGGAATTGATCTTCATGGTCAAAAAGCGGCCATGATGTTTCAAAATGCTGCGGAACAATTTACGATGACAACGCCACGTGAAGAAATCGTCTTTGCGTTAGAAAATTTGCAAATAAAAGCTAAGGATTATGACCTCCACATAAAAAAGGCAGTGGAATTCACCAAAATTGCAGATTTGCTTGACCAAAAAATTAGTACATTATCAGGTGGTCAACAGCAGCGTGTAGCCCTAGCCGTCTTAATCGCAATGGATGTCGATGTTTTTTTGCTAGACGAACCTTTTGCTAGTTGTGATCCTAACACACGTCATTTTTTGATAAAAAAATTAGCAAGCTTAGCTGAAACTGGAAGAACGATCCTATTAAGCGACCACGTATTGGATGATTATGAGCAAATTTGTGATCAACTATATCAATTTGAAGGTAAAACCGTTAAAGAATTATCTGCTAATGAAAAAAATAAATTGTTTACGCAAAATAAACAATTCCATGCACGATCTTATTCTTTTATGTTGCCAACCGGCACACCCGTTTTCGAACTAAACAAGACACAGATCAGACAAAATCGTCTTTTGCTTAAACAAAACAAACTAAAAATCTACGGCAAAACAACTCTAATTACTGGTTCAAATGGTGTCGGCAAAACATCACTATTTAAAGCAATGACTAAAATGATTCCGTACAAAGGTAATTTTACCTATTTAGATAATGAAATTGCAAAGATAAAATACCATAAATATTTATCTCAGGTAGCACAAATTTTTCAAAAGGCAAGCGATCAGTTCTTAACAGTCACCGTCAAGGATGAGATTGAGTTAAGCAAAAAAGACCGCAATCACTTTTTTACTGATGAAAAAATTGATGAATGGCTAGACAAATTACAGCTAAAACAGCATCTTGATCAAGTAGTTTATTCTTTATCTGGTGGTCAGCAAAAGAAGCTGCAAATTTTGTTAATGCTGATGACTAAGCATAATGTGTTGCTAATTGATGAGCCTCTGAGCGGACTGGATCATGACTCGATTGAGTTAGTTCTGCAACTGATGCAAGAATGCCAAGAGAAGCTCCACCAGACGTTTTTAATCATTAGCCATCAGATAGACGAATTAGCTCAATTTTGCGATTACAGGCTTGTTTTTGCGGACCAGCAGCTAAAATATGTGGAGGAGTAGCCATGAATCCTAGTTTAAAGTTCATTTTGGCTTTTATTATTTCCCTGGAAATATCTTTGAAGGCCAGCTTAACTACCAATTTGATTGTCATTGTTTTTGCGTTGATTTATCTATTAATTACTAGAATCAGGATCAAGGAATTGATTTTGTTAATCGCCGTGCCATTTATCGCAGCGTTCACGATATTTGCGACGCTGTTTTGGTTCTCACCGACGCCTGATGCATATTACGCTTGGAATCTGTCGACCCGTGTGTACGTCTATACTTTGACCATTGCTTGTGTCACGAGAAACACTACGGCGACAGATTTCGCTCGTTCGCTTGAACAAAATCTGCATCTACCTAGTAAATTTGCGTATGGCGTTTTGGCGGCAATCAATATTATTCCGCGAATGAAAATTGCAGTTAAACAAATTAGAGCTGCGGCCATGATGCGCGGGATGTATCTGAGTTTTTGGTCACCGGTACTCTACTTTAAGGCAATCTTGGTAGCACTCAACTCCGCCGACAATTTAGCGCAAGGAATGGAATCCCACGGCTATGTCGAAGGACAGAAGAGATCAACTATCGTGGCAATTCCATTAACAAAAAAAGATTGGCTGATCTTCTTTACTTTATTGATTTTGGTTAATATTTCGTTGTTTATTTTTAAGTAGGCAAAAAGATGGAAATTATTGAAGGAAAGATGCCCTTCATGGGCTACGAAACTTATTATCGAATTGTTGGTAAAAGAAGCAAAAAGCCACCGCTAGTGCTGCTTCATGGCGGACCTGGCTCAAGCCACAATTATTTTGAGGTGCTGGATGAATTAGCACAAAAAGACGGGCGCCGCATCATTATGTATGACCAATTAGGTTGCGGTGAAAGCAGCATCCCTGATGATCATCCTGAACTTTACACTAAGGAAACTTGGGTGAAGGAATTAGTAGCGTTACGTGAACATTTGGCATTACGCAAGATGCATTTGCTTGGACAAAGCTGGGGCGGGATGCTCGCCATTATTTACATGTGTGGCTATCATCCAAAAGGCATTCAGAGTTTGATTCTGTCTTCTACCCTGTCATCGGCATCCCTTTGGAGTAAAGAACTCCACCGCATGATTAAGTATTTGCCAATTGAGGAGCAAGCAGCGATTCATAGAGCTGAGTTGACCAGCAATTTTAACGATCCTGACTATTTGAAGGCTAACGAGCATTTCATGAATCAACATGCCATCGATATGACGAAGACCTGGCCGGAGTGCGTGATGCGCAAAAAGCGTGGCGGCACCGTTGCGTATGAAACAGCATGGGGACCGAATGAATATACTCCGGAAGGCAATCTGCATGACTATGAGTACACGAATAAATTGGGTAAAATAAAAGTTCCAACTCTGATTACGAGTGGAACCGATGATTTATGTACGCCATATGTGGCTAAAACAATGCAAGACGAGATTGCCGGCAGTAAGTGGCGGTTGTTTGAAGGATGCGGCCACATGTCATTTGTTGAACAAACTGATGAATATGTTGCACTGCTGCAGAAGTGGCTGGATCAATATGATGAATAATAATAGACTGACCTTGATTGGTCAGTCTTTTTTGATGTAAAAATGTTAAATACGTTTACTTTTTTAAGAATAAAACAAAAACGAAGGAGCAATTTCTGCTTCTTCGTCTTTCTTCATTCTTTCACTGCGTTTGTGAGCCTATTTGAAGTTCACTACTTTAACGTAGCGTTTGTTGGTTGCGGTTGCGCCGGCTACCTGGTAGTAGCGCTTGCCGTTCCTGAACTTGTATGAGCCACCATATGTGGTGATGATTCGACCCTTTATAAGTACAGTGTAATCGGCACGGCGTTTGCTGGTTGCGTAAACGTAGGCGTTACGTTTTAAAGTACGCTTAGTACCATCAATATTTGAAGCCTTGATGTAAGCCTCGTTGTAGTCGTCTCCTAAAGCTAATTTATAATATTCGCTACCATTAATATCTACTGTATTTGGTAAAACAGAAACTTTACGATAAGAGTAATACTTTTTGCCTAATGACTTACCTTTATCGTTATAAAGAATAGCAGTATGCATCAAAGTCTTATTAACTGGTTCCGCAGAAGTAGTGAGCTTAGTATCACTAGACGTATTGCCGCTACCTTCAATATCAGAGGTATGAATGTATATATCCGAATTGGCACTATTAAGTCTAGTATATGAAACATTGTTAACTGTTACTGTACCACAGTTACCGTAGTTGGATATTTACCAGCTACCTCCCAGTTAAAACTATCCATGTTAACTTTAACTGTTACAGGAGTTTTATCATTGCTAGAAACTGTAGCTGTAAAAGCTTTTTGAATTGCTGCAAGTGTATCACTCATAGAATTCACTTTTCTTACAGGGATGTAATTAAATGAAGCATTATCCGTTACATCATTAATTGATTGATCCTGATCATAACTTTTACCAGCAAATGTAATTACAGGATTAGTGCTAGTTTTATTAGCAGTAGTAGTAACAGCATTTGTCGTAGTATCAGCTTGTACAGTTGAAGCAATTGTAGGTGCTACCGTTAACAAGGCAGCTACAGCCAAGCTGATTAATTTAGTTCTCTTGTTCATGATTTTGTCCTTCCTAAATATCTAAAATCACTTAACTTAAACTAATGGTATAGTATATTTCTATCGTGAAATGAGTATACATTATTTTGAAAATGCGCAAATTAAAAAATCCCTTATTAGGGATTTTTGCTCTACTTATGATACGGACTACCCGAATTAATCATGAACGCACGATAAATCTGCTCAATCAATACCACTCGCATCAACTGGTGTGGCATCGTCAACTTACCAAAACTAATCAGATCATCCCCGCGCTTATTAACAGCATCACTTGTTCCCAAGCTGCCGCCAATCACAAACGTGATATCCGAATGACCGTACGTAGCCAGATCCTGAATCTCCTTCGCAAATTCCTCACTACTGCGCTGCTTACCTTTAATCGCAGTCACGTAGACATACTCCTTATCCTTAATCTTGCTCAGAATCCGTTCGCCTTCGATCCGCTTGACGCGTTCATCTTCAGCCACACTGAATTTCTCCGGTGCTTTTTCATCAGGCACCTGTACAATCGACACTTTCGCAAAGCGGCTTAGCCGCTTTTTATATTCCGCAATCGCATCTTTAAAATACTTTTCTTTTAATTTTCCAACACAAACAATCTTAATATTCATACTTACTAGTTTATCATCAAAATTAACAGAAATTCCACTGTAGTTTTCCACATCCTGTTCAAAACACAATCTACATTTTGTGGTATTATTAACTACATCTTCAATACTTTGTGGTCAAAATTTTATTGAATTTTTTTCAAAAAACTTTCCCACATTTTACCTATGGATAAGCATTTTTCACAAACTTTACGTTAAAAAGCCTAACATACCGGCATGAACGCACGTTTTAACAAAATTTATTCACTTATTTTTAAAAATATTATCCACACTAATCAAGCACAAAATCAGCCGAGTTATCCACAATCCACAGAGTTATCCACATTTGTCAACAAGCGCTCTTTCATTAGCAGTTTCTTGACAAATGAAGAAAACGAACTTTTTCTTGTTACACATTATTATAGTTAATAAAAAAAGCTATATCTGCATTTAATCCGCATGATATAGCTCTTTTTCTTTGCTTAAATATTTTTATTTATTAATTAGTTGCCTTCAAGTTTTACCTTCATGTCAACGTCTTTACCATTTCTGTTCACGGTTACATTTACGGTATCACCAACTTTGTGACTGTAAAGGATACTGTGTAACGATGCAACATCGTCAACTTTCTTGCCGTCAACCTTAGTAATTACATCGCCACTCTTAATGCCTGCATTTGCAGCGGAACCACTCTTATTGACAGATGCAATGTAAATACCACTCTTAAGGTTAGACTTAATCTTCAAACGGCTTCTGTAACCTTCTGGAATACCTTGAAGTGCGATTACTCTCACGCCAAGTTGTGGACGCGTAATCTTACCCTTCTTAACCAGTTCATTAACAATAGTTACTACTTCATTTGAAGGAATTGCGAAGCCCATCCCTTCTACAGAAGTACCATCGCTTGATTGTGCCAACTTCATTGAGTTAATACCAATAACTTGACCAGCTGAGTTAACTAATGCACCACCAGAGTTACCTGGGTTAATTGCGGCATCAGTTTGGATAACTGTTTGTTGATTGCCTGATGAAGTAGAGATTGTTCTTGCAGGTGCTGAAATAATCCCTTGCGTTACCGTAGAAGCATATTCACTACCAAGTGGTGAACCAACCGCAATTACGGTTTGACCGGCTTCTAGGTGCTTAGAATCGCCGAATTGAGCCGTTTGAGTTACATACTTAGCATCAATTGATAAAACGGCTAAGTCAGTTGTACTATCTTTACCCACAACCTTAGCATTTACAGTTTTACCATTAGCAAGCAAAACTTGTACTGCGTCACTACCGGAAATAACGTGGTTGTTAGTTACAATGTAGCCTTTACCATTAGATTTCATGTAAACGACACCAGAACCTTCACTATAAGTTTCAAGCTTGCCACTCTTACTTGAAGAACTGTCGCTATCATCGCCAAACAAGCTACTATAAAGTGAATCTGCACCGCTTGAAGCTGATTGTCGCTTCAAATTAATGACAGAAACAACCGCACCTTTCACATCATTATAAGCAGCAGTCATCGTACCACCATTTTTGGCACTCTTTTCAGAAACCTTGCTGCTGCTTGAAGAAATACTGGTTTGTGCAGTGTTATTAGCTTGACCATTATTCATTTGGTCCATTGCGTAATAAGACACGCCACCGCCGACAAGTCCGCCAACTACACCAACGATTGCTGCAGTAGCTATAATTTTGTTACCGCTCTTTCTTCTAGGTTGATTTTGATTATTATTTTGATTTTCTACCATACCGTTACTCTCCCCTCATATCATTGTTAATACTATACCGAGCAAATTTGAAAAATATATGAATAATCTATACAAAAACTGCTAAATTTCTATCAACTTTGTTGGACTAGCGGGTTCTGTATCAATAATTTGTACATCATCACTCAAATTTGCATCCCCTTCAATCAGCATTTCTTTCGCCGTCTCATGTGCTAAGTATTCCGTATTATTATGCTGACTACGGTGTGCCAAAAAGATATGCTTCGTCTTGGGCGTTACCACATCAACTAAAGCCTGGGCTGCTTCATCGTTTGACAAATGCCCAACATCTGACAGAATTCGCTGCTTAAGCGACCAAGAATACGGTCCATCTCTTAGCATCATAGTATCATAATTGAATTCCATCATATAGGCATCCGCATCCTCAATCGTCCCCTCAACTTCTTCAGAGACATAGCCTGTATCTGTTAAAAACACAATTCGTTTTCCACCACTTGTAAAAACATAATACTGTGGCTCGGCCGCATCATGACTAGTTGCAAATGCCGTAACATCGAGATCGCCAAAAGTTTTAGTCTGCCCTGGTTCAATCGTATTCATCTGCTCTGCCGGCAACTTACCGATCTTTTGCGTATCTAATAGATACTGCCATGTGCCGCTATTAGCAAAAGCATCGATCTTGGGATAACGGCGCATCAAAACGCCTAAACCACCGCTATGGTCCGTATGGTCATGACTCAAAAACGCCATATCAATATCATTAATATCTACGCCAACATTGGCCAATAATTGCTTAGTTTTTTTGCCAGAAAGGCCAGCATCCATAAGGATTTTATGCTGGCTTGTTTCGATTAAACTAGTATTACCGGTTGACCCGCTCGCTAAAACGGAAACCTTCATCTTTGTCTTTACCTCTCTACTTTTCAACGTTATACGTAGTCGACTGGAGCATTTGCGCCGTATATGCGTTAACTCGCTTTAACGTAATATTCTTAGTGGTCTTGTTTTCTATCCAGACTAACCAAGTCGGTAACAAAATCGTACTGCCACGAACTTCAGTCAACTTAGAATAGCCCAACTTAATTTGCGTTACCTTCGAATTGTTAGTCAACTCTCGATTAGTATACATCGCACGCACTGCACGCACTGCACTGATCGTTGACTGCAATTCTCTTACTGGACTAGCTGGACCCATGTAAGATTCCGCATAATTGATAATCTGATGATCCTTGACCGCAATGCTCAATTGAGCTGAACCAGCATAAATCTCGCCATAGTCAGTTGTTTGCACAAAAACATAATTGTCTTCGCTGGACATATCCGGCTCATACTTGAATTCTTTTCCATAAGGGACATTCTTAGGGTCATTCTTGAATTTATTTACTTGTTCCAGTGCCTTTTTAGGATTTTTATCCAAGAGCGTTGTCATCTTAGGTGCAGCGTAAAGAACATTTTCGTCTTTAGAATAGCGTGCGTTAACATTGGTCAAAGCACCTATTTTATTGGAAAGATAATTACGGTTTTTGGTTGCTAAATAATAGCCTGAAGCAGGTGCATTAGAAAGTTTATCTGGCAAATCAATATTATCTGACTTCATTTCTGAACGGATGCTGGCCACGCTACGAGTTGCCGTATCTGCCCCACTTAAATTAACAGGAGAGCGCAGGATTTCAATTCCTAAATAGATATCAATTAACAAGAAAACAATGAAAAACAGCCATTCTATTCGTTTATGGTCCATTTTTATTTCACCTCATTAGTTTTAACTGTCTCCCCAGGTTTACGGTAAGGAGCTACATTCTTCTTTTCCCACTCGTCAACGCTCTTCCACTCATCGTAAGCCTTTACGTAATAAGTTGGAATTAAGTTAATCAAGCTATGGTGACTAGAATCCTTTTCTATCTTGAAACCTACAATAATTCGTTGAATATCAGATTGCTTAAGACCATGCGCACCTAGTTCACTCACTACCTCAGCAGTCGGCTTTAACTCTTGAGTTTGACCATCAAAAGGAATCGGAATTTGGAAATTAACACTGTTGAAGGCAACGTTAATTGAATCATATGAAAAAGTAGTTTTAACCTGCAAATCATGCTGGTTCAAGAAAACAGGAATCCCTTCAATATAGTTGACATAGCCCACATTAGAGCCATCCGCGTCAAAGAAGCGCAGATCTTGTTCGGTTAATCCCAATTGGTGCACGTAGTACACGCTATCAAGCAGACGGTTAGTTGCATTCGGAATCTTATTCTTTTCAAAATGAGTATACAAGTAATTATGCTCACCTGATTCAGGATCTGGCACCTTTAATCTGGTGTAATAGTTGATAGAATAGATGGTTTGTCCACTCTTATTAGTCTTGCTAGTTACTCCAGAAGTTCCCAATAAGCGAGAAACGAAGTAAGAATAAGACTGGTGATTAGTCAAATAGCTGTAAACCTTGCTATTGGTTGTTCGACTATAGAATGGTGAATAACCTTCCTGCAATTTAACCAAGTGCACTGGACTCTTAGTTTTGGCATTACGAGCAAATTTACGCAACTTATCAAAGTTAGCGCCCTTGATCTTAATGCGGTAAATCGCACTAGTTTGATCATTGCCTAAATAAATAATGTTATTGGAATGCGAAACAAAGAAGCGATTAAATTCTCGATTATCGTTATTAGAATTGTTCAAACGATTGAACAAAGAAAAGGTAATTTCATCAGGATAAACTAATTGCAAATAAGCATCATCATTCAAATATTCTTCGTACTTAGCGCGAGACTTAACAATTTTCTTTACATCGCTAACTGCCTTGGCTTTTTGAATTTCCTTGGTAAATTCCAAAGTTAAATTATTTTTTGAATCATACAACTGGCATAATCTGCCGTCTACAAAACCGTATGAAGTAGTTGGAATGTACAGATCATACAGTGATTTTGCACTATGGCTACGAGCCTGCTCTTTTGTAGTATTATTCTGATTTTGACCAATATTGCTGAAACGCTGGTCACTCGTCATGATAAAAATCCATAAAACAATGGAAAGAACAATGGCGAGCAGGGTAGCTAAACCTAAGAAAAATTCACCGAATTTGAATTTAAACTTCATCCCAGTCATCCTCCTCTGTCATTGGTTCATAAGGCAAGGAAATATAGAAGGTAGAACCCTTGCCCTCGCTACTATCAGCCCAAATTCGACCATGATGAGCTTCCACAATTTCTTTAGCAATGGCTAAACCTAACCCGGTTCCGCCTTGAGCACGTGAACGAGCCTTATCTACACGATAGAATCTATCGAAGATCTTACCTAAGTCCTTTCTAGGAATACCTAATCCTTGATCAGAAATACTCAAGATAACGTGACCTTGACTATGAGTTAAGCGAACGGTAATCACACCACCATCAGGTGAATATTTAATCGCATTATTCATAATGTTGTCGATCACCTGCATCATCTTGTCAGTGTCAATCTCTACCCAAAGGGCCTGATTGCCTAACTCACGTTTGATAGTGTATTTCTTTTTGTGGTCCTTATTTTTATCGGTTTTCACAATCATATCAAACCGGTTCAAAATATGGTTTACAAAGTCATTCAAGTTAACGAATTCCAGATCCATCTTTGAAACGCCACGGTCCATTCTGGACAGGCTAAGTAAGTCGTTAATCATTCTGATCATTCGACTTGTTTCTTGCTGAGTGACTTCCAAGAATTTAGGCGCAATTTCAGGATCTTTCCATGCACCTTCATTTAAAGCTTCAATGTAGGCTTGCAAACTTGTTAAAGGTGTTCTTAACTCGTGAGAGACGTTGGAAACAAATTGTCTTTGTGAATTTTCATTCTTTTGTTGTTCCGTGACATCATGAAGAACGCAAACACTACCTGATACGAAGCCTGTTACACGCTTAATTAATGAAAAACTAGCATGCAAAATAATTTCATCACGCGTACCCGGATCAAGAGTAACAACGATTTCCTTTTGGCTAGAAATCAAATCTTGTGACGATGTATCTTTCAAACCTAAAACTTCTGCTATTGGCTTATTAATGATCTCATCTTCGTCCGCATTCAAATAGCTAAGTGCCATGTGGTTAACGACGCTGACGTTGCCGTGACGGTCGGTAGCAAGCACCCCATCACTCATGTGCGACAGCACGCTATCTAGCCTACGTCTTTCACTATCTGATTCTTCTTGCGATTGTTCAATTCGAACGGACAAAGTATTAAAGGCTTTGGCCAATTGTCCCAACTCATCGTTTGAGTAGATTTTTACCTGACTAGAATAATCACCGTTGGCAATATGCAGGGCCTGTTTTTGCATTTCCTCAATCGGCTGAGTAATTGCGCGGGAAATAACTAGTGCTAAAAATGCTCCAAGTAGTGCCGCAATTAATGAAGCAATCAAGAATGTTAAGGAAATCTGCCGCAGATTATCGAAGACATCCTGCATGCTGGCCTTAACATAAATTGCACCAACATTGTTGTTCGAACCGTTGCCACTAGTTAAAGGCGAGATCTGAATCATGTAATTGCCATGATCATCAACCACCTTATTAATCTGGTGCCCGGTTGAAATTACTTGCTTAACATCAGTATTGTTAATTCGCTGACCAATCTTGCTTTTATCGTTCAAATTAGAGACCGCACGAATCGTATCTTTATTATCAACAACGATAATTTCACTAATCGAGTCATTGTTATAATCATTGACGATTTGATTCAAGCGATCATTGGCATTTTTGCTATCGCTGGCTAGTTGATTGGCCAACTGATTGCTTACGATCGTCTGAATCTGAATCGATGATTGAAAGTTTTCAATACTATTTTGTTCTAATTGCCTGGTAAAATAAGCTCCAATTACTTCAATTGTTGCTAGCAGCATCAACATAAACACAATCGCTAGCTTAGTATTAATTGAATTAAATGTAGCGTTTAATTTCTCTCTGAGTTTTTTCATCATTCATTCAACATTTTTAACATAAAAAAGAAAGTCACTTACCTTTTCAGTTTTGTGACTTTCTTCATTAACCTTCACTTGGCTGTTTTACGTAATATCCTACACCACGACGAGTAACCAAAACCTGAGGTTGAATTGGATTGTCTTCAATCTTTTCTCTCAAGCGGTGAACAGTTACGTCGACTGTACGCACATCGCCAAAGTAGTCATAGCCCCACACAGTTTGTAAAAGGTGTTCACGAGTCATAACTTGCCCCATATGTTGAGCTAAGTAGTAAAGAAGCTCAAATTCACGGTGAGTAAGTTCGATCTTTTGACCATCTTTTTCAACAATATAAGCATCTGGCATGATAACCAAGTTACCGATCTTAATATTCTTATCTGTATCATCTTGGCTGGCTGCTTCTGCCTTCTTAACGATATCACGACGGCGCAAGTTAGCTTTAACGCGGGCAACTAATTCTCTATTAGAGAAAGGCTTAGTGACATAGTCATCAGCACCCATTTCTAGACCAAGTACTTTATCAATTTCAGTATCTTTAGCTGTTACCATGATAATTGGCATATCGTGCGTTTGACGAACTTCACGAGCAACCTCGAGTCCATCTTTCTTTGGTAACATTAAATCCAGGATCATTAAGTCTGGATCGTATTCGTCAACTTTCTTAACAGCTTCTTCGCCATCATAGGCGGTGTCGACATCAAAGCCTTCCTTAGTTAAATTAAATTTAATGATATCAGAAATCGGCTTTTCATCGTCGACGACGAGAATCTTTTTTGGCATCGGGAATGCCTCCTTTGCCCTTACATTATACTGGATTTTGCGGTTTTAGCCAAAAAAATCGAAAAAATTTAAAAAAAGTCTTGCATTTTTTGCCAGTTAATTGCATAATAATATCTGTTGATTGATTCAGCACATGGGTGGCTAGCTCAGCTGGCAGAGCAACGGACTCTTAATCCGTGGGTCCAGGGTTCGATCCCCTGGCCACCCATAATATATTAGTTAGAGATAGGATTTTAATCCTATCTCTTTTTTTGATCTTCTAATTGGATTTAAGGTTGCCGATCTTGGTAAAATATAGATAAGATATTTTGACTAAGGGGGCTTTACTATGAACGAAGCTGTATTTTTCAATCCGGGGGATGCGATTGCATCTTCCCATGACTTCAAGGAAGCACGCAGAAGTGCACAAATTATTAAGGCAGAACGTCCAACGGGCCGCCAGATTGTAATTGCTAAAAATGATAAGAGTGGTATCTATGCTGTCTACTATGCGGACAAGATGCAGGAAGATCAGACTGGCACTGCATATCACATTGAAGATAAGCTTTAAGATTGATCGGTCAAATGGCCGATTTTTTGTTTTTTATGTTTTTGAGCAATTATTTTGACTTTTTTTAAAAAAGTACTTGTCAAAAGCAAAATCTACTGGTAATATATTTAACTGTCAGCGAGAGAGCTGATAAAAAATATGGGTGGCTAGCTCAGCTGGCAGAGCAACGGACTCTTAATCCGTGGGTCCAGGGTTCGATCCCCTGGCCACCCATAATATGGAAATGGCACTGCAAGAAGGCGGTGCTTTTTTTGTGCTTAAAATTAGATATGTGAAAAAGGCGGCTTGATGGCCGTCTTTTTGGGATCAGTGTGAATTATTGTACCCCCCAATTTATGTGCTTTAATATGGTTAACATTCGAATATTGATGAGGTGTTAACACATGAAAAAGAATAAAACAATATTTACTGTTCTGATCGCTGTCTTTTTAGGCATCGTTTCACTAGGCATGAATTCCAGCCCAGTTAAGGCAGCCAATAATGTGAAGCTGTATTTAAACAGTAACTCCTATGTATACAACAACAAAGGCCAACGTTTACGTGGTAAAAACAATTACATCAAGAAGAATAAGGCTGTTACTGCTCCAGGAAAATTGCTAAAAACAAATTCTGTGAAGAGATATTACGTGCAAGTACGACAAGATTTACAATCAAGTCCTGATTTTAAAGTTGATTTATATTATCTTCCATATAAAGTTATTAAATCTCAACCATACTACAAGTTGAACAATAATAAATATATCAAATGTTGTAATATCAAAAGAATAAACCAAAAAACTGTTTTTACTAATCAAGCAACTGTAATAGTTGGAAAGCCATTACCACCAGATAAAAATGTATATGCTATGAACCCATCTGGTAAATTTACCAAGAAGATCTTAAAAAGAGGACAAAAATTAGTAGTCGATGAAGCCAATATTTTAAATGGCTCACTTTATTCTTCTTATCATATTAAAAACACGCAATACTGGATTTACTCTGGAAATGTAGTTAAAAAGCCAAAAATGCCATTTTCAGCTCATCCAACAAAATCATTTATCAACATGCAAAGAACGCAATATTAAAAAAAGACCAATATGTTTAAGCATTGAACATATTGGTCTTTTTTTATTAACTACCAATTAATCTTAAAAATTTTATTCTTTCGAGTTGTATAATCTGAACTATCATGGTAGGCAACAGTCAGATAAAGATCATTTTCACTATTAACTTGAATACCTTCAAATTCTGTAGCATATCCCGATTCATTTAATTTAAAACTATTATCTAAACGAATTATATCCCATTCAGAAGCTTCAGTAGCTTCCCATGGAATTTTGACTATTTTTCTAGGTTTAGAATAAATATCTGTTTGATCTGGATGTGCCTCACTTGAAATATAAATATTCAGGTTATCATCAATATCATATCCTTGTAATGATGTAATTTCTTTTACTAGACCTTTAATTTTAAATGCTTTCAAGCACTGATCAGCTAATGCGTCTGTCTTCAAATTTACATCACCTGTACCAACTCTATCTAAAGCATTGTTAACATCTTCCAAATTATAAAGTGAAAAATATCCTGTGTCACTTTTATCTACAGTAACAATTAAAAAATAACTATAATTTGGAGATGGAGATACGGCTGCTTCAGATCTAACCAAGTCATTACCACTATATGCTAATCCAAATTTCCTACCAGCTTGATTTAAATTGGAAATGCGAGGTAATTGCGTGTTGAATTTATATTCAGCTTTACTGAACTTTACTCTAGCAATTTGAGTATCCCAATAAATTGAAGGATGATCAGGATCTTTTTTAGGCTTAGTACCGATAAACCATTCACTTGCTCAACTATAAGAATCTGTCCGATTAGCATATTCCCAAGTTTGAGTATGACCACCAGCTGCTTGCAAAGTTTTATTAGCAGGAACAGAATGAATCCCATCTAAATACAATCGCTCAACATTACTATTCTTGCCTTTTCCTTTCACAAAATCTCTCCCATGACGAGCACGATATACTACCGCATCTGTACCCTGTTTTAGTAATTGAAGAGCATAATTGTAGGTCTTTCCAACATTACCCTTTTGAACTACAACCTCATGTAAGCCATTCAACTCATACATTTTCTCTATATTCGCATTTGTAATATCAACCATAATAAAACCTCCAAAAAATCTACTTATCCTGAGTCTCGTGCAAGTCATTCATTTGCTTTGCAACTTCCGCAAAAATGTCCTGCACTTCTTGTTCATTCAACTTAAAGCTCTTAGCTTGCAAGCCATCAACTACTGCATTGCCAACTCGATTGATCTTCTTTTCATCAGATAAATTCTCTTGGTCATACATGTTGATGTAGCTTTTCATTAGATTGCTTGTAACGATACGCAATCTTTCCAGCCTTTTATTCTTAAAGTGAACATGACTCAAGATACCAACACTTACAACACTAATAACCCAAAACGCTAGAGCTATTAGTTCAACGTAATCATGAATATCCATGATTTCTTTCTTACTTACACACGTGTTTCTAGGCTTTTTCTTATTTCTTTCATACCTCGTTGACAGTTCTTATGCCACGTCTAAAGACTAATATTGTCAATAAATTTTTAGTAAAAATACCTATTTAATAATTTAAAATATTCGGAGAATGCTTGCCATGATTGAATTAGAGCGTACTAAAGAATTAGCAAAAAAATATAAAATGAACTTACGTGAAGTGAATGATAAGGCTGGGTTAGGTACTAATTCTATCTATAATTGGAAGAATAAAAGACCTGGTGGTGATGCCTTAGAAGCCGTTGCCGAAGTACTAAATACTTCAATCGACTATCTAAAAGGCAAAACCGATGATCCTACCCCTATACCTGCAAAAGGACAACCAACTTCTATTCCACTAGACGAAGAAAAGCCTTATTCATATCATGGTTACAACGTTCCTGAGAGATATCTCAATATGATTCGAGGATTAATGGAAGATGACATTAAGGAAGGTCGTGCAGACAAGAAATGAGAAACTTAGGCAAAGAAGAGTTAATTGAGTACTTACTCAATTATGCTTTTAAGCAAAGTCTTTCATACATCTTGGTTAAAGGAGAGACATATGACCCAGCACTTTCATTTAAGAATGCTCATAAAATGGTAATCAATACTAATTGGCATAATCCTAATGAATTGCCTTTTATCATTGGTCACGAAATTGGTCACTTAATGTTAGGTGATTCAGGTATTGCTTATTGGCCTAGCTTTTCAGGACAAAACTCGGAAGAAGAGGAAGCAGATCTATTTTCTCTTAAGATTATTTACGACTATTCCTGCAAAAATGGTGACTACATTCAAGAACCAGGAACCTTTATGCAGAACTATGGCATCCCCGAAAGAATGACCGCTGCAACCAAGCAACTTTTTAAAGACAATGACGATCTAATGTAACAAAAAACTGATGCTCCTAGCTTCATAGCTTAGATGCATCAGTTTTTTAGTTTTAAAATCTATTTTTAATTTTACTTTTTCGCAGCATCCTCTGCTTCAGCTTCTGTGTTCGATGGAGTTAATTTCAAACCATTTGGATCAACTTTAACTTCACTTGCTTTTATGTATGCATTTTTAATTGGAACACGATCGGAAACATAGTCGCCATTGTTTGTTAAGCGATAAACGCTTCTATATTCACCATTCAAATGTAAACGATAGAATAGTTCAGCCTTATTTTCCTTGGCTACCCAAATGTATGATAAGCTATCAACTCTCCATACCAAATCGTTCTTCTTAATTCTAATATTTTGAGAAGTACCATCTGCATTGTAGACTTCAACTGGTTGATCCATAGTAATTAATGATTTGTCTGTTTTGTTATAACTCTGAACTGATAATTGCTTAGCAGCTTGAACATCATTATTATAAATCCAATAATCTGTTCCCTTAATATGATAAATTGCTAGCTCATTATCGTCATCACCGTCTTGCCCAGTACCAGCACGTGTCCCTTGTTCTAAACGGTCTACTACAAACTTATCACCTTTTTTAACACGTTTATTAGTACGTTGAACTTCAATCTTGCCAGGCACTTCTGTAAATAGATAAGTATATGGAGTAGTTACCGTTACAGTGGTTTCATCTTTACCAACTGGTTGGGTATTATTGGTTGTGGTGTTTGACGAATTATTAGAACTTGTTGAAGTATTAGTTCCGATAACTGGACCTAAGTTAGCAGTTCTAACATATTGCTTTCTTGGTCCGCCTACCTTGAAGTAGTGCTTGCCATTCTTAAAAGTGTAGTAGCCACCATAAGTAGTTACTATTTCGCCTTTGTATAACTTCCATTTCTTACTGCTTGCAGTCATACCGTAAGGTGTTCTTTGAGTGGAAGTACGGTAAATATAAGCATTGTGGGTTACTCTACGCCTTACACCATCAATATTAGTTACTCTAACATATTGATCTTTGCCTGAAATTTTGTAATATTGATTTCCTTTAATAGTTACAGGGGTTGGGTCAACATAAATTGAGCCATAGGTAATATATTTTTGACCTGTTGAAATGCCATCTTTATCATAAGCAATTGAATTATGCATAACTGTCTTTCTGACAGAATTATCTGCAGCTTGAACAGTGTGGGCTTGTGAGCCGAATGAAAGCACTGGGCTTACAGCCATTAATGCTGCAACTGAAGCCAAGATAAGTTTATTCTTCTTCATTTTAATCATCTTTCTGTTAATATCTCGCTGATACTTCTATTATCTCCCCCCCAATTTTTAAGTCAATCAATATGGACATAAATGAAAATGGACTATAATTGTATTAACATTCAATACATTAAACTCCATTTAAAGAGAAACAAAAAACTGATGCTCCTAGCTTCATAACTTAGATGCATCAGTTTTTCTATCTTCTTTTAACGTATTTTTTCACTTTAAAGGCCAAATAAAAGTAAATTGTCGCCTTCAACGCCAATATTGTTATCTTTCTTAAGTTGCTTCAAAGAATTTACCACAAATTTCTTCTGACTACCCTTAAGCTTATTAGCAGCCTTCATCGCTGCATTAAAGTCGCGTTTATTTTGTTTATTCTTTAGACTAATAATGTTCTTATCAGCGCTTCTATTAGCAATTCTCTTCAATGGATTTACTACTCCACGCATCCCCTTGCTGTTGAAGTAATAATATTGAAGCATTGCTTGCGTAGTCCAGCAGCTGTACTTCTTATCCTTAGAAACTACTAAGTATAATGGAGCACCACTAATTTTGCCGTGGAATCTTACTACCTTTTCAACTCTAAATTTAACGTTTTGGACCTTAGCTGGACTAATTGTCTTGCCCTTGAAGGTTTCATAATGCGTTAAAGCATATTTGTAGTTGCTTTTACCTACATAAATAAGATCTGCATCCTTAGAATTTTTAATTCTTAAAACATAGCCTTGTTTAGTTAACTTAGGGTCATTTTCAATTACGGCCTTCGGATTAACATTTGTGGTTTTAGGTGCATTGCTAGCAGTACTTGCAGCTTGAACAGTAGCAGGCGCAACGCCTAAGAGAAGTCCCGCAATAACAGCAGAAGAAAACAACATTTTTTTGTTAAGTTTCATACTCAATTACCCCTTTATTCATGAATTCAGGAATATTATTGCACAAAAATTTTGAAACTGTCAAATCTTTTGTGTAAATAGATCTTTCTCGTAAATTGATTTTTTAAT
>NZ_PCZD01000119.1:0-1086 GCF_002553975.1 Lactobacillus sp. UMNPBX6 | reverse complement strand
TTGATAGATTTTATCTAATTCTCTTTCGAAGATTTCATCTGGTGTGTGATATGCCAGGATCTTTCTGGGTAAAGAGTTGCACCAGGTTTCAATATCAATGATTTGTTGGAGAGAATAGTTATTGATGCAGTCTCCTTTAGGAATGAATCTGCGAATAAGACCATTATGTCTTTCAACAGTTCCTTTATCACAAGAAGTATAAGGATGAGCATAATAAATAAGAGTCTTAGAAACTTCTTCTAAATTAGCTAAATCCGCAAACTCTGAACCATTGTCAGTAGTAATCGTCTTGAAGATGTCATTCCAGTGCTCGCTGTATTGTTTTTGAAGCATTTTAAAAGCCTGCATGACACTGGCAGATGTCTTGTCAGGTATGCGAATAATCAAGAATTCACGGCTCATGCGCTCAGAAAGCGTTAATAGAACCTGATCATCTTTGGTTTTATGCCCTAGAACAAGATCACATTCCCAATGACCAAATTCATTGCGCTGGTCAATCTCTTTAGGTCGCTCTTCGATGCTTCGTCCCAGCTTTTTCTTGTTTTTGCGAACATGATGGAGCTTGGTATTACGTTTAATTTTTTCAGGCAAATCATAGTTCTTAATTGCAATTAGGCCTTGTTCTACATAGTTGTACAAAGTTCTGGTGCAGACTGTTTGATGATGTGAGAATTCACCGATAGCTAAGCTACGATTGGCACAAACGTCAAGTGACCAGCCGTCCTCAAAAAAATGATTAATGACGTAGCTAATAAAGTTTGCTTTCTTCAAGAAGTCCGATTTACGACCACAGTGACGACGATTAATCTGATAAACGCTCTGACCATGTTCAGCCTTATAGCGCTGCTGCTTGCCATGATAGAGAGAAACAGTACCACGTTTAACCTCATAGCTAATTGTAGAAGGAGAGCAGCCCAATTCGCGAGCAATCGCTCTAATAGAATAACCATCTTTTAAACGGGTTTGGATAACAACCCGCTCTTCAAATGATAAGTGCTTGCCTTTAACGTGCTGATTCATGGTAAAATGTAAAGAGTCCATTTGTGACCTCCAATAGATGTTTTTGTGGATATTAACATTCTATCA
>NZ_PCZD01000118.1:0-1148 GCF_002553975.1 Lactobacillus sp. UMNPBX6 | reverse complement strand
TTTTATATTTTATCAAATCTCAAATCCTTTGTCAAGAACTTTTTTGATTTGTTTTCTGCCGCCTTGGCTCTCGCCTGACGACATTTAAATATATTACTCGTTTTGCTTTAACTTTGCAAGTCTTTTTTTCAAAAACTTTTTTAAAGCTCTCGAGCTCTTCGTCATCTCTCAAGACGACTTTATTAATTTACCCTACTTTCTCTTTTTTGGCAAATCCCTCTTTTGTTCGAGTTATTCATGAAACACATGGATGTGTTGTAACCAAGCTTCTCTTTTATGCTTTTCTTTTTAATAGCTTTTTATTTATTCTAGTCTTATATTATCGATTTAGCTTACAATTGCCGAACTTTATTTGCAAAACACTTTTTCAATTTTTTGTCAAAATATTTAACACCACACTAAAATTGCAGCAGCATTGGCAAATAATATTTCAATTTCACGCTTTTATTTTCTTCACTACACTTATCGCCAAGTTTCCTCAGTACCTTGCATTACAACTAAGTAATTCAAAGATCTCAGTTAGAAAATTATGCAGATAGACTTAGGCTCAATTATGATTAGCTTATTCGGTATCCGATATATTTATATTCAATATGAATTTAAACGTATACAAAAATGTTAATAATTTACTCACTCAACTAGCAATCTTCAAGAAGATTCTTTATTTTTTCTTATAAAGATAAGCTTCGTACTAATTATCTAAATGCCAAATTTTTCATGCTCGATCAAGAAATGAGATTCTTTCTCAAGCGGTTTAAGCAGATAATTCAGCTTAACCTTCCCTAAAACTTCTTAGTGGCTCATTCATTACGACTAGCATCCTATCTCAGACAAAGCGGTCAGTACCCAATATTTACTCAAGTTGACCTCATTGGATTTTATTAAGATAAGATCTTAATAAGAAGGGAGCAAGCAAAAAAGAGGAGACCAAGCGTTCATGATCTCCCCTTTTTTCATCTTTTCCTCTTAAACAAAAAAGAAGGAAGCTAGGCTTCCTTCTCTCTCCTTACTCCGGCTGTCAGACTCGAACTGACGACATCTTGATTAACAGTCAAGCGCTCTACCAACTGAGCTAAGCCGGAATATTAAAAAAGAGCACGGCAGCTTCCTTTCCTCGCAGGCAGTTGCCCACCAACTACTTTCGGCGT
>NZ_PCZD01000117.1:0-1168 GCF_002553975.1 Lactobacillus sp. UMNPBX6 | reverse complement strand
CCCGGATTTAAAATTGAAGTGCAACACTAAGTGTTAAACAAAAAGGCCATGAAGACCTAAACTTGAAGTGACGAAAAATCAAGAAAGGAAGATCTTCATGACCAATTCAAATTCTAGCATTTCTAAGCACTATCATCAATTAACCAGCGTACAACGTGGACAAATTCAAGCAATGCTGGATTCCGGCATAACTTCCCGTACTGTTATCGCTCAAGAAGTTGGCTGCCATAAGTCGACAATCAGTCGCGAAATCAAACGCGGAAGCGTCCTGCAAAGAGACAGCAGCTATTTATTGTATGAGCACTATTACGCTGATACTGCACAGATTTATTATGAGAAGCGTCGCCAAAACTGCTATCAGCGCAATCCATTGAAGCATTATGCTGTCTTTTTGAGAATGCTCTCCAGACGCTTTAAAGCTAAATTTGATGCCACCAGCATCGATGAGTTCGTTGGTGAATTCAAAAGGACTATGCCAGGCTACCCTTGTCCCAGCACACCAACCGTCTATCGCTATATTGATCAGGGCTTGCTGGACATAAGCAATATTGATCTGCCTATGAAGCTCAAAAGACGCAGGAACAAGCGTCATCACAGCCATGGCGGTCACGCTTTGCACAAGAAGCATCTTGGCAATTCCATTGAACAGCGTCCTAAGGAGGTTGAAGACAGAAAAGCTCCGCTGCACTGGGAAGGAGATCTGGTTAAAGGCGTCAGACGCAAGAATCAGCCTGCTTTAATGACTTTGACTGAAAGAACCACACGCTTTGAAGTAGTTATCAAGATTCCTGACTATCGGGCAAGCACATGCCAAAGGCTGCTTCAAAAGGAGATTGACAGACATCCTGCCTGGTTTAAATCAATCACGTTTGACAATGGCTCTGAGTTTGCGGATATGACCAAGATCAAGGGCTGCCAGATTTACTTTGCTCACCCATATTCTCCATGGGAAAGGGGCACCAATGAGAACTGCAATGGTCTTTTGCGTCAATTCTTCCCTAAGGGCAAGAGCATGAAAGACAAGTCAAAAGCTTATGTTCAACAGGCAACTGATGCCATTAACCACAAATATCGCCGAATCCTCCAATATCACACAGCAGAGGAACTCTTCAAGCAATATATTTCTTCATAGCCTAACTGTTGCACTTAATTTGACAATTCAGGAAAA
>NZ_PCZD01000116.1:0-1189 GCF_002553975.1 Lactobacillus sp. UMNPBX6 | reverse complement strand
TCGCCGATTGTAAAATTAAATTGAACACTTGATAAAAAATAAAAAGTCCATTCGGACCTGTTTGATAGAATGTAGTTACCACACAACATTTAGAAACGAGGTCAAAATGGACTCTTTACATTCTACCATGAATCAGCACATTAAAGGCAAGCATTTATCATTCGAGGAAAGAGTTATTATTCAATTGCGTTTGAAAGATGGCTATTCTTTGCGTGCCATTGCCCGTGAATTAAACTGTTCCCCTTCTACTATCAGTTATGAGGTTAAGCGCGGTACTGTAGAACTGTATCATGGCAAAGTCAAAAGATATAAGGCTACTCAAGGGCATGATGCATATCAAGCTCATCGTAAAAATTGTGGACGTAAATCAGACTTTCTCAGGAAAACTCAATTCATGCGCTATGTCCACAAACATTTCTTTAAAGACGGCTGGTCGCTTGATGTGTGCAGTAATCGCGCCACCGCTGTTGGCGCATTTAGCAGCAGAGATGTTGTCTGTACTAAGACTCTTTACAATTATGTCGACCAAGGTCTATTAGATATACATAATTACGACTTGCCAGAGAAGCTTAAACGCAATACCAAGCTTCATCGTATTCGCAGAAATAAGAAAAAACTTGGCAGAAGCATTGAAGAACGTCCTAAAGAGATCAATAAACGTAATGAGTTTGGCCATTGGGAATGCGATTTAGTTCTCGGACATAAGAGCAAAGATGATGAGGTGCTGCTAACCTTATCTGAACGTATGAGTCGTGAGTTCTTAATTCTTCGTATTCCTGACAAGACTTCTGTCAGTGTCATGCAGGCCTTTAAAAAACTCCAAAGGCAATACAGCGAACATTGGAATGATATTTTTAAAACCATTACCACTGATAATGGCTCAGAGTTTGCAGATCTTTCAAGTTTAGAAGACGTATCAAATACTTTAGTTTACTATGCTCATCCTTATACATCTTGTGACAAAGGAACAGTTGAAAGACATAATGGACTCATTCGCAGATTTATTCCTAAGGGAGAGGCAATAGACAATTATTCACTACAAGACATCATAGACATTGAAACCTGGTGCAACTCTTTACCAAGAAAGATATTGGCATATCATACACCAGATGAAATCTTTGAAAGAGAATTAGATCTAATCTATCAAGCAGCTTGATTAAAAGTGTTCAATTTATTATTGCAATTTACG
>NZ_PCZD01000115.1:0-1189 GCF_002553975.1 Lactobacillus sp. UMNPBX6 | reverse complement strand
TCAGCTTGGCCCTATCCATCCCCGCATTAAAATACGGGGATTTTCGGGCGTTTTTCATTAAAATACTCATGAAGCCGGCTACTGAAGCAATAATCGCAGGGCCATAGACGATAATCTGCATCCAGCCTGCCATAAAGCCACAGATTCGGCCATATAAATTTTCAATATATACATATAGCCCACCAGTGTATGGCATCTGGGCTCCGATTTCGGCAATCGTTAGCCCACCGGTAAGTGTGATCAGTCCACCAAAAATCCAGGCGATAATTGCCATAGTACTTGAACCTGCACTATCTAATACGGAAGCTTGCTTAAAAAATAGACCTGAACCAATGATGGTACCGATTACGATGGAAATGGCTGAACGAAAACCAATTGAGTGTTTTAGGTTATTGTTGGGTTGTTTATCTGCCATAGTTTTCCTCCATAGAAAAAGCCTGAACCTACTTAATTATCATGAGTAGATTCAGGCTATGAATTATCTGTATGCCAAAACTACTCAAGTTCAGTTAGAAGAACTTGAGCTAGATGAAGTTAACATTGCCTTAGCGTCTAAATAATTCATGATGATAGTCCTCGTTTAAAAAAGATTTATATTAGACTATCATGAATATTTTAATGAAGCAAACTATTTTTGATTAAAAAAGAGCCAGGTTTCCCTGACTCAATTTCATATAAATTAAGTTTTATGCAAATACTTCTTCGATGTTTAAGTTAACTACGAATGCATTTGGAAATTCAGTCTTAGCTAAAACTTTCTTTGCATAGTCATCATCTTCGTGAACTTCTGCAGTAGCAAGTACCCTAACTGCAGTGTGTGATGGAACATCAGCTGCAACAAGAGCAACCTTTGAACCGCGCTTAATGTTTTCGTAAGCTTCACCCTTAGTCTTTTCAAGGTATTGTAAGTGGCTTGGGTCTAAGACAGTCATTGAGCCCTTAGGACCAACTTGTGGGTTACCATCAGCATCAACAGTTGATAAGTAAACTAAGTTATTCTTGAAAAGGTTTGCTTGTTCTTCAGTAAGCTTGTTAGTATTTAATTTCTTCATAGACAATACATCCTTTCAATTTATCGATATACTAAGTATACATCAATTTGATGAGACCGTAAAATAGTTTGTGTAAGGAGTAAGTTTCAGACTTTAAAATACCTACGATTTCAGTTACAATTAAATTCATAAAAGAC
>NZ_PCZD01000114.1:0-1193 GCF_002553975.1 Lactobacillus sp. UMNPBX6 | reverse complement strand
CGAAAATTGCAATTTCAAATTGAACACTTTTGAAAATTAAATTCTGTATATTGAATCTAATCTTCTTTCAAATAGTTCATCTGGAGTATGGTAGCTCAATACTTTTCTAGGTAGATCATTAATCCAGAGCTCAATTGAGAAGATGTCATCCAAGCTATAATTCTTAACATACTCACCTTTAGGAATAAAGCGTCTAATTAAACGATTATGACATTCAACCCCGCCTTTATCACAAGAAGTATAAGGATGAGCATAGTAGACTAAAGTGTTTGAGATATCCTCAAGCTGGGAAAGATCCGCAAATTCAGAACCGTTGTCTGTAGTTACCGTTTTAAAGACTTCATTCCAATGTTCTTGATATTGAGCCTTCAAGTTGTTAAAGGCCGTCATTACGCTGCCAGCTGTCTTGTCAGGAATTGGAACTATCATGAACTTACGGGTCATTCGCTCATACAAGGTCAGCAGAACTTCATCGTCTTTGGTTTTATGCCCTAAGACCAGATCACATTCCCAGTGACCGAACTCTTTGCGCTGATCAATATATTTGGGCCTGTCTTCAATACTGCGGCCAAGTTTCTTTTTATTTGCACGAATACGCTTGGTTTTGGTATTGCGGGTAAGTTTTTCTGGCAGATCAGTATTTTGAATCTGGAGAAGGCCTGAATCTACGTAGCGGTAAAGAGTTCTGGTGCAGACAATCTGATTCCTGGTAAACAGTCCCGTTGCCAGGGAGCGGCCAACACAGGCATCCAAAGACCAGCCAGAGTTAAAGAAATGTTCTTGCACATAATCAATGAAGTGCTTCTTAAGCAGATAGTGCGGCTTACGTCCAGAATTCAAGCGGTGACGATTATAAGCCTCTTGACCAGCTTTAGCGTGATAGCGTTTGACATTGCCGTTATACAAAGTGACAGTACCGCGATCTATTTCATATTTGATCGTACTAGGAGAGCAGTTAAGCTTGCGTGCAATAGCACGCATGGAATAGCCTTCTTTGCGCAAAGTTTGGATTTCAACTCTGTTTTCAAAAGAAAGATGCTTGCCTTTAGTATGAGTGTCTGTGATAGAATGTAATAAGTTCATTTGAATCTCTTTTCTAGAAGTTTTTGTGGTTAATTACATTCTATCAAAGAGTCCAAATGGACTTTTTTTAATATTTGAACGAAGTGTTCAATTTGATTTTACAATCCGCC
>NZ_PCZD01000113.1:0-1241 GCF_002553975.1 Lactobacillus sp. UMNPBX6 | reverse complement strand
TTCCTTTTCGTACATGGTATAAGGAATATAGTACTTCTTGTCTGAATACTCTTCTTCTAACATTGAATAATTATATTCGCTGCCATAACCAGCATCAGCGACAATCTTGTCAAACTTGTCTAGTGTCGTCATCTGCTTTAAAAATGGTTCGAAAGTTCTGAAATCAGTTGGATTAGGGTATAAAGCAAAGTCAACCACATATTGATCAGTGGTGGCGGCTTGAATATTGTAGCCTGGCTTGAGCTGGCCGTTCTTCATGTGATCTTCCTTCATATGCATGAAAGTCGCGTCATGATCTGTCTTAGAATAGCTGTTACGCCCTGCAAAGATTTCTTTCGCCTCTTCATATTTCTTCATTCGAGGAACATAGTCTTTTCTTAGTTTATGAAGCAGCTTTTTAAGACCGCGTCTTCTTGCTTTTCTAGGCGAACCGCCAGGGATTGCTTTGGGTTCTTGCTCAATTTCTTCGGTCAGCTTTTCAATCTCGGCTTCCGTTTCTTGTGCTAGCTCTGCCAAACCTTGACTGGTCTGGACTTTCTCTTTTGCCATTGCTTTGACGACTTCTTTGGCAATCAATTCATCATAAAGCTCAACCGCTTGACCTTTGAGCTTGTCATGAAATTTTTCAACTGCCTTGCGCCAAACAAAAGTATAGCGATTGGCGTCAGCTTCGATTTTAGTGCCATCAATAAAGATCGCTCCTTCATTGATAAGGCCCTCGGCTTCTAACAAATTGGTAAAGTAGAGGAAGCTTTTCTTAACCAGCTCATTGGCATGCTTGCTGGATCTAAAGTTATTGATAGTATGGTAAGAAATCTGTTGGTGTTCAGCCAAAGCCATCATCGGCACGTTTTCTTCCAGCATTAATTCGATTTTTCTGCCTGAAAATACTCTTCTGGAATAAGCAAAAAGCAAGATTTTAAGCATCATCGCTGGATGATAAGCTGGACGACCGGTTTTAGCAGTATTACCCAATAAGACATCTTCTGGAATTGAATCGACAAACCAGCTAATGGTATTAGCCAAATGATTATGAGGAATAGCGAAGTCTAAGTTGAGTGTTAAAGCTGTTTGACCTATGGTATAATTTTGATACATTAAGATTGCCTTCTTTCTTTTTGTTTTGTGGTGATTCAATAATATCAAGGAAGGCACTTAAAGTATAGAAAAAGAACGATGAAATCCATTAGGAAATCATCGTTCTTTTTTCCTGTCTGAGAATTAGTTTTTTCCCAGACACT
>NZ_PCZD01000112.1:0-1331 GCF_002553975.1 Lactobacillus sp. UMNPBX6 | reverse complement strand
ACGAAAGCGTGCTGACTTACTAGCTGCCCTTCCAGCTGAAGAGGTTCACCATGAATTAGGCGACAAGCATTGTCCTGATTGTCATCATGAGCTGATTGAGATAGGCAAGCAGTCAGTTCGCCAAGAATTATTGTTTATCCCAGCTCAACTTAAAAGGCTAGACCATATCCAACATGCTTACAAATGTAAATATTGCAGTCAAAGAAATCTTAGCGACAAGATCATTAAAGCTGCAGTACCTAAAGCTCCCCTAAACCATGGTCTAGGTTCAGCTTCACTCATCGCTCATTCACTCTATCAAAAATATGAAATGAAGGTGCCGGACTATCGCCAAGAAAGCGACTGGAAGAAGATGGGACTAAAAGTTTCAAGACAGATGTTAAATTATTGGGATTTGAAAAGCAGTCAATACTACTTTAAACCAGTGTATGATCTGCTTAAGCAAAAGCTGTTAATGCGGCCAATTTTACATGCCGATGAAACTTATTACACAGTCTTAGAAAGTAAAACAATCAAGACTTACTATTGGGTCTTCCTTTCAGGCAAACATGATCAATACGGGATTACACTCTATCATCATGATCCTTCTCGGAGTGGCAAGGTTGCCTTAAACTTTTTAGGAAACTATCCCGGTTATTTGCACTGTGATATGTGGCAGGCTTATGAGCAATTGCCGAAAGCAACTTTAGTTGGCTGCTGGGCTCATGTTAGAAGAAAGTTTCACGAAGCCGTACCACAACAGGCTTCTGGAAAGTCCCTTGCCCAAAAAGGACTCAACTACTGCAATCGCATGTTTTACTTAGAACAAACCTGGGAGAATTTGAGCAAACAAGAACGTTACCAGCTAAGACAAGCAAAGCTCAAGCCTCTGATGCAAGAGTTCTTCAACTGGTGTGAGAAAAATAAAATCACCGTTTTGCCAGGCTCTAAATTGGGAAGAGCCATTAATTATACCCTCAAGCATCAAGCTACTTTTGAGCATGTCTTGCTTGATGGCAATTTAGAATTATCTAACAATAAGGCCGAACGCGCTGTAAAATCACTCGTCATGGGCCGGAAGAATTGGTTATTTTCTCAAAGTTTTGAGGGTGCTACTGCAAGTGGCTTTATTCTAAGCTTAATTGAAACTGCCAAGAGAAATGGCCTTGATCCTGAAAAGTACTTGAATTATTTGCTTCAGAAATTACCGAATGAAGAGATTCTGGATTCGGAAACCCTTGAAGCTTATTTACCGTGGCAAGAGAAGATCCAGAAGAATTGTAAATAAAAGAACTTAAATAACCGTCTCAGTATAACAGTAACTGGGACGGTTTTTAAGTACACTATTTTAT
>NZ_PCZD01000111.1:0-1448 GCF_002553975.1 Lactobacillus sp. UMNPBX6 | reverse complement strand
TGAGACCTAAAAATTAGACAGTTTAAAATACAGGATTAATAGAGGCTTGATTCCGATATTCTTTCGGAGTTAAGCCTTTTAATCTGCTCTTTATCCTTTCTTCGTTATAGTATTCGATGTATTCTTCAATGGCTTGAGTTAATTCTTGAAGGTTATGGTATTTGTATTCTTGGTCATAAAACATCTCTGTCTTAAGCAGACCAAAGAAGTTCTCCATTAAACCGTCATCCATGGAATTGCCTTTTCTGGACATGCTTTGAGTGATGCCTTGAAGTTTTAAAGCACGTTGGTATTTTGGACTCTGATATTGACAGCCTTGGTCAGTATGAAAGATACAGTTGTTAAGAGCTGTTTCTTTAGCGAAAGCTTTATCAAGCATTGTCATTACTAAATCCATATCTGGATGTTTTGAAATAGAGTAAGAAACTATATCACCGCCGCAGCCATCCAAAATAGGCGACAAATACAGCTTTTCATCATTAAGATGAAATTCAGTGATGTCAGTATACCATTTCATATTAGGCATTGGCGCAAAGAAATCGCGGTGAATCAAATTAGGTGCTATTTTGCCAATAGTACCTTTATAGCTTGAATACTTGCGCTTATTGCGTCTGATACCCTTAAGACCTAGCTTATGCATCCAGTAGCGAACTGTTTTCTCAGTAACGTTCCAGCCATCTTTGAGTAGCTGCAATGCTACTCGGCGATAGCCATAGCGCCCCTGATGATAATTGAAGATTTCCTTGATCTTGGCAATGAGTTTAGAACGCTTAGGCTTTTTAGGCTTTCTTTTAATGATCTTGTAGTAAGAGCTTCTGGCAATTATCGGTAGCCCTGGATGCTCAGCGATTGCTTCTAAGACGTAGTCCAAGCTGACTTTGAATTCATGCCTTAGATCAGTAATTGCCTTAGCTATTTGTTCTGATCTTTTTCTTGATCCAAGGCTTTCAGTTTTTTTACGTATTCGTTCACAATACGCAATCGCAAGTTTTCTTCTTTCAGCTTTTGGATCTCTTTCTCCAGTTCCTTGCGTGATTTCTGACTCTCTTTGACCACGGGCAGGGCGTCCTCTCTGTTTGATAATGACATTATACCCGTTTTCTTTGTATTCTCTAAGCCATTTGTTAAGCATGGCAATGCTTTTGAAGCCTAATTCTAGCGATAATTGAACATATGACTTAGTACCAAAGATAGCTTGTTCAATTGCTTGCTCTTTAAATTTTTTAGAATAAACCTGCTTTCCAGTATTTAAAATATCCGTTCCATGCATATCAATCAATCTAAGCATGTAATCTAAATTAGCTAAGTTCATTTTATATGCTTTAGACAATTGACTTATTGAGATATTCTCATCTTTCCATTTACGATAAATTTCTATTTTTTGTTCTTTATTAAATTTAGACATAGTAAAAGACCTAAAAGTGTCTCACTTTTAGGTCTCACTTCAT
>NZ_PCZD01000110.1:0-1595 GCF_002553975.1 Lactobacillus sp. UMNPBX6 | reverse complement strand
CTCTTTTTTTGTATAAAATAAAGGCGAAAAGACCTGCCTTTTCGCCTATCTTATATATTTTAAACCTTCAAAATTATTGCCAGAAAGATGGTGTTAATTATGAAAGCCCTTCATAAGAATATTCTAGAACGTCTTGATCAAATTATCAATAATACTGGGGATCATATTCACGATTTTATTAATAATCCTCATGCTTTTACCAGGAAACGCACTTTAGATGCAGCGACAGTCCTTAAAACTACAATTAACATGCAAGGTCAGAATTTAAACAGTGAACTCTTTAGAGCTTTTGGCGAAGATGCAACTAAAAAGAACGATAAAGTAGTTAGTACTTCTGCCTATGTTCAACGCAAAAGCCAGCTTTCTCCTGCTTGTTTTAAACATATTCTGACTGTTTTTAATCAAAATCTATTTAATATTCAACTTTTTGATCATCACTACCGTTTGTTTGCCATTGATGGCTCTGACTTTAATCAAATCTGGAATCCGAAATCGAATAACATTGTACAAGCTTCTTCTCATAAAAAGAAACCCTATTGTCAAATTCACGTTAATGCCTTATATGATCTATTGAATAATACCTACCAGGATTGTATTTTTCAGCCTAAATCAGAAATGGATGAACGCAAAGCGGCTGTTCAAATGCTTAAAGCTTTGAATTGTGGTCCATATATTGTAACAATGGATCGTGGCTACACTAGTTTCAATATGATTGAAAACTGCAATCGCCTGCCTAACTGTCATTACATAATACGAACTAAGGCTGGAAAAGGCGGAGTTAAAGAAATAACGACATTGCCTGATCAAGAATGTGATCGTGAGATTTCCTGCCTGGTAACTACTTCTAACTATTACTACATCACGCATAAAGCCAGTGAGAATATTCACCATGTCCAGCATCATTATCGCCAATATATTAAGTATCGCTCTAAAAATACCCAGGATCTAAGCTGGGATTTTGGCGAGTTATGCACAATAAAATTTCGAGCCTGCAAATTTAGAATTAATGATGCCAAATCAGGCAAAGAAGAATGGGAAGTTGTGCTAACCAATCTTGATCGAAAAAATTATCCGCTAAAAAGAATTAAAGAGCTTTATCATCTGCGTTGGGGTATTGAGACCTCCTTCAAGAAATTGAAGTATTCTTTAGGCAGCGTACAGTTCCATTCCAAACAAGATAAATTTATTGAAATGGAAATTTATGCCCATATGATTATGTTTAATGCAATCAGTCAAATTGATGCACAGGCCTATATTCCGCAAAAGCATTGCAAGTATCAATATGCCATCAATTTCAAGCAATCATGCTTGATTATTCAGAGCATGTATTTGGCTTCTTCTTTAACGCAAGATTTTGAACGGATCCTTATTCAGATCAGCTATTATACCATTCCAATTAGACCAGGCCGCAAGGACAAGAGAAATATTAAGCCCAAATCAGCTGTATATTATTTATATCGCGTAGCTTAAAAAAGCAGAATCTGTGCTATGCCTTATTTGTTGTACGAAAAAAGCACCAATTTAACCAATTAAATGTTAAATCAGTGCTTTAAAAGTCTAATATTAATTGTCAATGTCTTAACTTAATGACATTG
>NZ_PCZD01000010.1:0-41841 GCF_002553975.1 Lactobacillus sp. UMNPBX6 | reverse complement strand
AAATTTAGACATAGTAAAAGACCTAAAAGTGTCTCACTTTTAGGTCTCACTTCATTCATGTCCTAGATCATTTTTTATATTTGATAAATCAAATTTTTAATTGCTTCGTCACCGAATTTTTTATTTTGATTAATTAAAATTCCTGCACATGCTTCACTATCACTTAGAGCATTGTGATGGTGCCATAGTTCTACATCTAAAGCATCTGAAACTGTATCTAACTTATGATTAGGTAGTTCAGGCTCAAATAACTTGCTTGTAGCTAAAGTATCGATGACCAAATAATGAGGTTCTTCGATGTTATAACGAGCTAGGCTTTGACGCATCACGTTGGTATCAAATCTAGCATTATGAGCAGCGACTAACATACCTGGTTGATATAACCCCTTTATTTTTGGCCAAACCTCAGCCATGGTCGGTGCATTTTTGACATCATCAGCAGTAATTTGATGTACTTGAATATTGCGAGCATCAAAAGACATTTGCGGATTAATCACTGTGTAAAAACGATCTACAATCTTATTGTCTCTAACCATTACTAAAGCTAAAGAACAAGCACTTTCAGGAAAATGATTAGCTGTTTCAAAATCCATTGCAATAAAATTCATAATTTTCTCCTTTGAAAATAAAGTATCACATTATTATGGGTGAAGCTAGGCTCTATATGATGTAAAATAAAACAAGAAACTATAAGGAGGCAAAATTGTGGAATTACTTGATCTGAAAAAACAAGGAATTAATATTAAAGAGCAAATTCCATTAAGTAGATATACTTTTACTAAAACTGGTGGGGAAGCGGAATACTTAGCCTTTCCTAAGAGCACTGATGAAGTAGAAAAATTAGTGAAAGTTACTCGTGAAAATAAGATTCCATTAACGATTATTGGTAATGCCTCAAACCTGATTATTCGCGATGGCGGAATAGATGGTTTAGTTATTATTTTAACGGATTTAAAAGAAATAAAAGTAAAAGATAATAAAGTAACAGCTGATGCAGGCGCAAAAATTGTTGATACTGCTTTTATAGCAGCCCATCATGGACTAAGCGGCATGGAATTTGCTGCAGGAATTCCAGGTAGTATAGGCGGTGGCGTATTTATGAATGCCGGGGCCTATGGCGGTGAAATGCAAGAAGTAGTAGAAAGTGTCAATGTTTTAACAAGAGCCGGAGAATTTAAGACTTATTCCAATAAAGAAATGGAATTCAGTTATCGTCATTCTTTAGTGCAGGATAATGGTGACATCGTACTTAGCGCTACCTTCTCATTAACTCCAGGAGATAGGTTGGAAATCTTAGATCATATGCATTATTTAAATGCATTGCGTCGCTATAAGCAACCGCTTGAGTATCCTTCATGTGGTAGTGTATTTAAACGACCAACAGGTCACTTCGTAGGGCCAATGATTATTAAAGCAGGTTTGCAAGGTAAACAAGTTGGTGGTGCTCAAGATTCAACCAAACACGCTGGCTTTATTGTTAATAAGGGCGGAGCTACTGCCACAGATTATCTTAATTTGATTCATTTGATTCAAAAAGTAATCAAAGAAAAATATGATATTGATTTACATACGGAAGTAAGAATCATCGGTAAAGAAAAATAGAATAGATTAACTAAAACAAACTACAGGCTATCAAACTTGTAGCTGTTTTCATGTGGGGATGGAAATGGATATTATTAAGTTAAAGCACATTACTAAGCAATATGATGATGGTTTCGTTGCGCTTAAGGATATTAATTTAACAATTGAATCGGGAAAATTTTATTCTTTGCTTGGCCCAAGTGGATCTGGTAAATCAACTATTTTGCGTATTATTGCTGGCTTTTCACAACCAAGTAGTGGGCAAGTCTTTTTCGATGGAAAAGACATTACAGATTTAGATGCAGCTAAGCGACATATTAATACTGTCTTTCAGAATTATGCACTTTTTCCGCATTTAAATGTCTTTGAAAATGTTGCTTTTGGTCTAAAGATTAAAAAGCAACCGATGGATAAAATTAAGCCCGCTGTTAAAGAGGCCCTCCATATGGTGCGCCTGGATGGGTATGCTAATCGTGAGATTTCTGAACTTAGTGGTGGTCAACAACAGCGTGTCGCAATTGCCCGGGCAATTGTTAATGAACCAAAAGTGTTGCTACTTGATGAATCGCTGTCGGCTCTTGATAAGCGTTTGCGTAAAGACATGCAATTTGAATTGAGAGCTATTCAAAAGAAGCTTGGGATTACTTTTATTTTTGTTACTCATGATCAAGAGGAAGCTCTTTCGATGAGTGACGAAATTTTTGTTTTAAACGATGGCATGATCCAACAAAGCGGTAGTCCTGTTGCGATCTACGATGAACCGGTTAATGATTTTGTTGCGCGTTTTATTGGCGATTCTAATATCTTATCAGGACGAATGATTAAAGATTATGAAGTTGAATTTGCTAATAATAAGTTTAAATGTGCGGATGGTGGGATTAAACCAAACGAAAAGGTTGAAGTGGTAATTCGGCCTGAAGATTTGGATATTGTTGCACCTGAAAAAGGCAATATTGTAGTTACTGCGCAAACACAATTATTTTTAGGTGATCACTTTGAGATCAAAGCTGTAGATGCTAATGAAAATGAGTGGCTAATTCATTCAACTAATGGAGTGAAATTGGGTGAACGCGTGGGCTTGTTCTTTGATCCCGAAGATATTCACGTTATGCGGCTTAATGAAAGTCAGGAAGACTTTGATGCGCGGATAGAGAAGTATGAGGGGGATGAAAATGAAAACTAAAAAAGCTTTCTTTTTAGTCCCATATTTGGCTTGGATTATTTTATTTGTCATTTTGCCAATTTTGCTTATTTTATGGTATTCGTTCACAGATAGTAGTCATAGCTTTACTTTAAGTAATTACGTTACATTTTTTAAGAACGGTACTTTTCTTAAAATGATGATTAATTCGTTTTGGTATGCCTTTTTAATTACTTTAATTACACTACTGATTTCGTATCCTGCGGCTTATTTTTTAACCAAGATGAAAAATCAACAGTTATGGCTTTTGTTAATTATTTTGCCAACTTGGATTAATTTATTATTGAAAGCATATGCTTTTATTGGAATTTTGGGTAATAACGGTCTAGTAAATAAGTTTTTGCACTTGTTTGGCATCGGCCCCGTAAATATTTTATTTACCGACTTCGCTTTTATTTTTGTTGCAACTTACATTGAAATTCCATTCATGATTTTGCCAATTTTTAATGCAATTAAAGAAATCTCGCCAGCGGTAATCCAAGCATCAGAAGATCTGGGAGCAAGCAAGTGGCAAACATTTCGCTATGTATTATGGCCATTGTCCCGTCCTGGAGTTGAAAGTGGTGTGCAAGCGATCTTTATTCCATCGTTATCACTATTTATGTTGACGCGTTTAATTGGTGGTAACAAAGTTATAACTTTAGGTACCGCAATCGAAGAGTATTTCATGACAACCATGAATTGGAACATGGGTGCTACGATTGGTGTGGTTTTGATCGTATTGATGATATTGGTAATGCTTCTTACCAATAAGAAGACTAAGAGAAAGAAGGTTAATCTATGAGAAACAAACATTTAATAGCTAGAATCTATCTTTCTTTCACATTGGTTTTATTATATGTGCCTATTTTTTATTTGATTTATTTCTCTTTTTCAAGTGGAAAAAATATGAATAAGTTTGAGCATTTTACTTTTGCTCATTATCAAACTTTATTTCAAGATAATCGTTTACTAGCAATATTTTTAGAGACGATTTTATTGGCACTTCTCTCTAGTTTAATTGCGACGATTATTGGTACTTTTGGTGCGATTGCGATTAGTGCCATGAAAAAAGAAGCACATAAAAATACTACTTTAGCATTAAATAATGTATTGATGGTTTCACCTGACGTGATTATTGGTGCTAGTTTTTTGATTTTCTTTACTGCATTAGGAATAGGATTAAATTTCGGCTCCGTTTTACTTAGTCACATTGCTTTTTCTATTCCAATCGTAGTTTTGATGGTCTTGCCGCGACTTAACGAAATGGACTACTCTCTGATCGATGCCGCACGAGATTTAGGTGCTAATTCATGGCAAGTGTTTAGTCACGTATTGATTCCGACGATCATGCCGGGCATTTTTTCCGGTTTATTCATGGCATTAACATATTCACTAGATGATTTTGCCGTGACATTTTTTGTTACTGGAAATGGCTTTTCAACTTTGTCTGTAGAAATCTATTCAAGAGCACGTCAAGGGATTGATCTAGAAGTTAATGCCTTAAGTACAGTGATGTTTTTGTTCGTCTTACTTTTAGTAGGAATATATTACTTTATTACCACTAAAAAGAGCAGACGCAAGAATCATAGGGTAATAGGAGGATTGGTCAAATGAAAAAAATCATCATTGCCATTGGAGCAATTCTTCTAGCATGTTTAGGACTTGCGTTTTGGGCTCATCAATTAGAAAAGCCGGCTGCTGCAGGTAACGGACAAAACTTAATCATTTACAATTGGGGCGATTATTTAGATCCGCAATTAGTAAAAAAGTTTGAAAAGCAGACTGGTTATCATGTGGTATATGAAACCTTTGATTCTAATGAAGCAATGTATACCAAGATTAAGCAGGGAGGAACAGCTTACGATCTAACTATTCCTTCTGAATATATGGTTACCAAAATGCGCAAGGCTCATTTACTAGATCAACTGGATAAAAAAGAAATCCCTAATATGAAATATATCGGCAAGAGTTTTTTGCACAAATCTTTTGATCAAAACAATGATTACTCAGTCCCTTATTTCTGGGGAACGTTGGGAATTGTTTATAATGATAAATTTGTCAAAAAAGGTGCCATTAAAAATTGGAATGATCTTTGGTCTAAAAAATATCGCAATCAGATCTTATTAGTGGATTCTGCTAGGGATGCGATGGGAATATCTTTAGTTTCATTAGGCTATTCTATGAATACTACGAGCAGTTTAAGATTACGTCTAGCGCAAACAAAGCTAGATAGTTTAGGTACTAATATTAAAGCGATTATATCTGATGAGATGAAGATGTATATGATTCAAAATGAAGCCGCTATTGGGTTAACCTGGTCAGGGGAAGCACATGAAATGATGGAAAATAATCCACATCTACACTATATTGTGCCAGAACAAGGCTCCAACTTGTGGTTTGATAACTTTGTTATTCCTAAAACTGCCAAAAATAAAAAAGCGGCTCTTCAATTTATCAATTTTATGCTTAAACCTGAAAATGCGGCACAAAATGCGGAATATGTAGGATATGCAACGCCAAATATTAAGGCGCAGCATTTGTTGCCAAAGAGAGTAAGAGAAGATAAGCAATTTTATCCTGATGAAAAAACGCTGCGAAACTTGCAAGTCTTTAAAGATTTAGGTCCTAAGAAGACGCAAGAATATAATGACCTGTTTTTAGAATTTAAGATGTATGCCCGCTAAAAGTGGATATGTTTTTTACAGCTGGTCAGTTATAATCAAGATAGAAAGGAGTCGTAAATGCATTTTAATTTCTCTAACTTATTTACATGGAATAATTTTTCGATTGCTCTCGATATTTTAATCGTTTGGTATTTAGTTTATCGCTTGATTATGCTAATTCGGGGTACCAAAGCAGTGCAATTAGCCAAAGGGATAGTTTTTATCTTTATTGTGAGAATTATCGCTGGTTTATTACAATTGCATGCCGTAACGTATATAGTCGATCAAATTGTATCCTGGGCAGTAATTGGAATTATTGTAATATTCCAACCAGAAATTAGACGTGGACTAGAAAGATTAGGTCGGACACCAATTTTTAGTGGGCGTGGTGAAAGTGCTCATGCTAAGTCTGTGAAGATGGTGCAAGAATTGGACAAGGCTATTCAGTATATGTCTAAAAGACGTATCGGTGCATTGATTACTATCCAGCAGGATACGGGTTTGGATGATTATATTGAAACTGGGATTAAGCTTGATGCTGACATTACCGGTGAATTATTAATCAATATTTTCATTCCTAATACGCCACTTCATGACGGTGCGGTTATTATTAATAATAACCGAATTGCAGTAGCAGCAGCTTATTTGCCCTTATCTGATAGCAGCATGATTCCGAAAAGATTGGGAACTAGACACCGTGCAGCCGTCGGAATTTCTGAAGTTACAGATGCTGTGACAATTGTAGTATCAGAAGAAACCGGTGGCGTTACAATTACTAAAAATGGACGCTTCTTACTAGATTTAACTAGAGAAGAGTATCTTAAATATCTTAATGCGCAACTGGTACCTAAAGAAGAAAAGAAAATTCCTTGGATTCGTCGAGTAATTAACAAAGTTTGGAAATGGGGTGCGGGCCGATGAAAGATTTTTGGGATAAACGTTGGTTTATCAGAGTGGTCTCGCTATTATTTGCTATTTTGTTAGTAGTTTATATTGATTCAACCCAAACGGGTTTTGTCACTCAAGGTGAACCAAAGAAAACTCGGCAAACAGCTAGTGAAACTCAGACAATTAGTGTACCCTTGCAAGTATCTGTAGATACTGATAAGTATTACGTAGTTGGCTATCCCGAAAAAGTTAAGATTACTTTAGAGGGATCAAATGCATTGGTGACTTCAACTGTTAATACTCAAAGTTTTAGAGCATATATTGATTTAACTCATAAAAAGACAGGAAAACAAACGGTTAAAGTTCAAGTTACTGGACTCAATAGTCAACTTTCGTATACGATTAACCCGGCTACCGTTAATGTAGACATTGAACGACGAAAATCTAGTACCATGCCAGTGCAAATAGAGTATAATAAAAATGCTGTTGCAGATGGATATGATATTGGAACGGCCAGCGTCGATCCACAAAAAGTTGAAGTCACAGGAGCAAAAGGCGAAGTTAATCAAATTGATCAAATTGTAGCTAAATTAGGTTTGCCTAATGGCATTAATCACTCCTATGAGAGACAAGTGATGTTGGTAGCTGAAGATAATAAGGGGCGTCAGCTAAATGTGGTAATTAATCCATCTACAGTAAGAGCAAGACTTCCTATTTCTTTATCACATAAAAAGGTCAAATTGAATTTGAAACCTAAAAACGAAGATAGTAATAAGGTATATTCGGTGACAGCTAAGAATGATGAAGTTACTCTCTATGGGCAAGAGTCAACATTAGCTAAAATAAAGAAATTGGATGTTGATGTTGATTTGAAGGAGATTCATTCTTCAACAGTGAAGAACTATCCTTTGGTATTGCCTAAGGGTGTTGCTCGAGCTGATCCTTCATATGTACAGATAGTGATTAAAGTGAAGAGCGTAAATAATTAAATTTAGGTAGCAAGAAAGGTTGTTTATTAAATGCTTAAATATTTCGGAACTGATGGTGTTCGTGGCGTAGCTAATCAAGGCTTAACTCCAGAAATGGCTTTTAAATTAGGTCGTGATGGTGGATATGTTTTGACTAAGAACAAAAAGGAAGGCGAACAAGCTAAAGTTTTAGTTTCTCGCGATACTCGTATTTCTGGTCAAATGCTTGAATATGCACTTATTTCAGGTCTTCTTTCAGTTGGTATTGAAGTTCTTGAGGTTGGTGTAATTACTACTCCAGGGCTTTCATACTTAGTTAGAGCACAAGGTGCAGATGCTGGTGTACAAATTTCAGCATCTCATAACCCTGTTGAGGACAATGGTATTAAGTTCTTTGGTAGCGATGGCTTGAAACTTTCAGACGAAATGGAAGAAGAAATTGAAAAGTTAATTGATGCTAAGGAAGATACTTTACCACGTCCTTCTGCAGAAGGCTTAGGTACTGTGACTGACTTCCATGAAGGTAGTGCTAAGTACTTACAATTTATCGAAAATACTATTCCAGAAGATTTAAGTGGTATTAAAGTAGTAATTGATGGTGCTAATGGTGCTTCAAGTGCTCTTATTTCTAGATTGTTTGCTGACTGTGGCGTAGACTTTACTACTATTTACACTCATCCAAATGGTTTAAACATCAATGATCACTGTGGTGCAACTCATACTGAGAACTTACAAAAAGAAGTTGTTAAGCAAGGTGCACAACTTGGCTTGGCATTTGATGGAGATGCCGATCGTTGTATTGCTGTTGACGAAAACGGTAATGAAGTTGACGGTGACCACATTATGTACGTTATCGGTTCATATTTAGCTGAACATGGACGTCTTAAGAAGGATACTATCGTTACAACTGTAATGAGTAACCTCGGATTTACTAAGGCTCTTGAAAAGGAAGGCTTAAAGAATATCCGTACTCAAGTTGGTGACCGTTACGTTTCTGAAGAAATGCGTGCTCATGGTTACAACCTTGGTGGTGAACAATCAGGTCACGTTATTATGAGCGACTACCACAACACTGGTGACGGTATGCTTACTGGTCTTCACTTGATGTTAGTTATGAAGAAGACTGGCAAGTCACTTAGTGAACTTTTAAAGGACTTCAAGGATTACCCACAATGCTTAGTAAATGTTCCAGTTAAGGATAAGAAGAGCTGGAAAGAACATCAACCAATTCTTGATGTAATTGCTGAAGTTGAAAAAGATATGAACGGCAATGGTCGTGTACTTGTTCGTCCTTCAGGTACACAAGATCTTCTTAGAGTAATGGCAGAAGGTCCTACTCAAGAAGAAACTGATGCATATGTTGACCGCATCGTTAAAGTAGTTGAGAAGGAAATGGGTAAGTAATAATTATTTATTCAAACTAAAAGTCGTGAGTTGGCTCACGGCTTTTTGTATAATTAAAAATAGCTTTGTTTTTTAGTCAAGGGAGGAATAAAAATGGCGATAAAATTAATTGCAGTTGATTTGGACGGCACTTTATTATCAAGTAGTAATACAATTTTACCGGAAACGCAAAGAATGCTCAGGGTCGCTTCTGAAAATGGAATAAAAGTAGTACTAGCAACAGGTCGACCACTTTCAGGCGTTTTATCATTTGCAAAGCAATTGGGATTATCAGGTGATGACCAATATGCAATTGTTTTTAATGGAGCGGTTATTCAAACTATTGCTGGTAAAGTATTGATGAGTCAGGAGCTTAATTATCAAGATTTTAACAACATGCTTCGCTTCCAACGTTTAAGTCATGTTAATGTGCACTTTGAGACTACTAAGTATTTCTTGACCTGTGATCACGATTTATCTGTCCAAATGCAAATTAACGCTGCCTTGACTAACAATATTATGAAAGTAAGAGAACGTAAGGATATTCCACAAGATTTTACCTTTAATAAAGTAGGGTTTACTTCGTGGGAAGGCAGTGATCAAGTTGAAAAACTTTGGAATAATTTGCCATCCTGGGCTTTTGACACATATGATATCGTACGTAGTTTTGATAGTATTATCGAGTTAAATGCGTTAGGTGCTTCTAAAGGGAATGCTTTGATGGATTTGGCAAGCAGACTTAAGATTGATCAAAAAGATGTGATGATCTTTGGTGACCAAGGAAACGATATTTCTATGTTTTCAAATCCTAACTTTATGAAAATAGCAATGGGAAATGCGATCAGCACAATTAAAGATAAAGCTGACTATGTGACTGATGATAATGATCATAACGGTATTGCTAAGGCTTTAAAGAAGTTTGTTTTGTAAGGATAAGTAATGATTAAGTTAATTGCAGTTGATATGGATGGCACTCTTTTGCAGTCCAATAATCAAATTGGTGAAGAAACCAAAAAAGTATTAAAAAAAGCAGATCAATTTGGTATAAAAATTGTGCCAGCATCAGGTCGTCCACTTCCAGGTGTAGTTCCGTATATGGAAGATTTGGGAATAGTTGGTCAAGATGATTATGCCGTTTTATATAATGGTGGGTTAGTTCAATCTGTTTCTGGAAAAGTTTTAATTAGTCATCAATTTGATTATGCCGAATTTAAGAAAATGCTGAGCATTCAAGAACAAAATCTTGGGATTAATCTCCACTTTATGAGGAAGCATGATTATGTGACTTTAGATCGATTAATTTCTACGCAAATGGCTAAGATGTCGGCGGTTAGTGCTACTCCTTTTGTAGTTAAAGATTTCGCCGAAATACCTCGTGATTTCACGTTTATTAAAGCCGAATTTACTGGAGAAGAAGACAAGCTGGATCGATTAGGTCAGCAATTTACACCAGATTTTAAACAAAATTATAATGTGGCACGAAGCGATCCAAAAATCTGGGAAATTAATAAAAAGGATGCTTCAAAAGGTAATGCAGTGCATGAATTAGCTCAAAAATTAAATATTAAAGATAATGAAGTGATGATTTTCGGTGACCAAGGCAATGATATGTCAATGTTTGAAGTTGCCGATTTTAACAAAGTAGCTATGGGTAATGCCATCGATGCAATTAAAGATAAAGCCGATTTTGTTACCAAGTCTAATGACGAAGCTGGAATAGCATATGCAATTAATAAATTGATTTTTGAAAAAGCAGAAAAAAGGTAGATATATGATATGAAAAGTATAGTAAACATACTATTGCGCCTAATCATGGTTGCTTGTACGGTGATTTCCTTTTTCCTACTGTTAACAAGCAATGTTAGTTTAAAAATTAATGATACGCAGGCAATGGGCAAAGAAGTGATTAATCGAGTTGTTCAGGAGTCTGATAATTCTAACTTAAAAATCGGTGTGCAGTTGCTAGAAGATACAGGGCTAGAGCAAACTTTATTAGATCAATTGCCTAAGAAATATCAAATTGAAATGTCTTATGCTGACTTATATCGATTATGTGAAAAGTATAATGAAAAAGGAAAATTATCAACCACGGATTTAGGATTGACCAGTAAAACAAAATTAGAGGAAATAATTAATGAATATCTAGTAAAACAGATTAATAATAAACTGGATGAAAAATCAGAAGAGATTTCTCATGTTATCACCATTTATGAATATTCTATTTTCGGCGTAGGTTTATTATTTTTGTTAGCAGCTATCCTAATTATTTTTGGTCGTGCTTGGGCCTCAATACCGTTGACAATTGCAGCACTAGGATCATTTGCCGTTTTATGGATTTTCTCTAATGAAGCAATGACATCACTCCAAAGCAGAGTTTATAGTGGTATTTTGGTGACCCTGTCCTCTAATATATGGTTAGGGCTAATAATTGCAATAGGTACTGCTATTGTATGGCCATTTATCGTTAGTCTAATGAAAAGGATAAAATAAAAGATGAAAAAGATTTTGTTTATTTGCCATGGTAATATTTGTCGTTCACCTATGGCGGAAGCAATTATGCAACATTTAATTAAAGAAAATGGATTAGAAAATTCATATTTGGCAGAATCTAAAGCTACAACGCAAGATGCATTAGGTAGATCAATTGATACTAGAGCTCAAAGAGAATTAGAGAAGAATAGGATTCCATACGATCGTAGTCATCGAGCAAGTCAAATGACTGCTGCTGATTATGATAAATATGAATATTTGATTTGTATGGATGAAGAAAATTTTGCAGATATGAATCGCATTACAGGTGGGGATCCTCAACATAAGGAACATAAATTACTAGAGTTTGCAGGCTCGTACCAAGATGTGGATGATCCATGGTATACGAATGATTTTGATACTGCGTATAATGAAATTTATAAGGGATGCGACGCATTAGTTAAAAAATTAGCAAATGAAAAGGATGAGTAAAAGCTCATCCTTTTTTCGTACTTATGATTAAACGCACGATATTTTCGGTAGTACGCGCAATATTTTTGGGTCCGTCTTTTAGTGCTTGACGTATATCTTCAGCTTTATCAAGAATGCCGAAGATAGCGGTAAAACCTTCATCATATAGTTGTTCGATCCCTTCACCCAAATAACCTGCTAGTGAAATAGCGGGAATATTATCTTTTTTAGCGATTTGAGCAACACCATAAGGGGTCTTACCAAATTTAGTTTGAAAATCAGTTCCACCTTCACCGGTGAAAACAAAATCTGCACCTTTAATTTTGTCAGCTAAATGAGTTTCGTGAGCGATAAGCTCTACACCATGATGAATTGTGGCATTTGTAAAGGCGAGAAGACCAGCACCAAGGCCGCCCGCAGCTCCGCTTCCCGGAATTGCGGCAACGTCTTTTTTGCAGGTTTGTTGAATGAGTGCGGCATAGTGTGATAAGTTTTGATCTAATTTTTTCACTGCCTGAGCATCTGCACCTTTTTGTGGACCGAAGACGGCAGAAGCACCATTTTGTCCGGTAAGCGGATTAGTAACATCACTAGCTATTAAAACTTGAACGTCTTTTAGTCGAGGATTAATGGCAGAAAGATCTATTTTAGCTATTTGGTTTAAATCACCACCACCAAGTTTTTTAGTTATTTCATGATTATTTTGATCAAAAAATTTTACACCAATTGCTTGTGCCATGCCGGCGCCGCCATCATTAGTACTACTGCCGCCTAAACCAATGATAATTTTATTTACGTTATGCTTTAATGCATCATTAATTAATTCACCAGTACCGTAGGTAGTAGTCTTCATAATAGTTTCAGGAGTTCTATTATTTTTGTCAACGTACGTTAGGCCACTAGCTTGTGCCATTTCGATGATTGCAGTTTTTTGATCACCTAAAATGCCATAATAGGCATTAACTTTTTTGCCTAATGGATCAGTCACATTAAGAAAATGTTTTTGACCATTAGTTGCATCAATTAAAGAATCGGTTGTACCTTCACCGCCGTCAGCCATTGGTACAGAAACTACTTCTGCATCGGGAATGGCTTTTTTTATTCCTTTTTTCATTGCCTGACATACTTCTGAAGCTGTCATGCTTTCTTTGAAAGAGTCAGGCGCTAAGACAAATTTCATTTGAATACCTCGCTTTTCATATATTTTAAAATAATTTGCCCTTTTTTACAAAGTTCTATTGACACCGCTTACAATTTTGGCTATTATAATAACTGTAAGTGAGCGGATTACTGATACGATCAGGTCTTAGCTACTACGAATAGTTATAGTATACTTAGAGTATATTATTTTCGTAGTAGCTTTTTTGTTTATATCAGGGTGGTGAGGAGTATCCGTGAAATTTCTTAAAACATTTAATAATAGTGCTGCTTTAGCCATGAATGATCAAGGTCAAGAAGAGATTGTTTTAGGCAAGGGCGTGGGATTTGGCCTCAAGAAGGGCGATCCGATAGATGAAAGTAAAATTGAGCGTCGTTTTGTTACTAAAGACGAAGTTGACCAAGTTAAGAGGTTTAACCCCAAGACAATGGAAGTCACTGATAAAATAATCCAGTTGGTTGAGCCGCTGCTTCAGGTTAAGTTTAATGACTTTCAATACCTTGCTTTAGCAGATCACATTGACTTTGCAGCTACCAGGGTTAAGGATCATATCGATATTGATCCAGCCAATAATAATTGGGAAGTTAAAAATTTATACCCCAAAGAATATGTGGTAGCTAAAAAGGTGGTAAAGCTAATTAATCAAAACATGCAAATTGAATTACCTGAAAGTGAATCTATTTTTATGACATATCACTTAGTCAATGCTAAAAGTGATGTGGCACAAGTACAGGAAACTGTTCAGATTACTAATTTGATTAATGGAATTATTGATATTATTCAACTGCAATATTCGATGCAGCTCGATACAAGTTCTTTTAATTACAGTCGCTTTATTTCACATTTGCGTATTCTATTGGTTAGATTTTTAAGAAATAAGCATAAGGATGAGGCACCGCTTGATCCAGCGATGCTTGGTTTCATGAAGATCAAATACAGCAGAGCTTATGAAACCGCAGAACGAATCGCAACTTACTTACAAGCCAAGATGAATTGGACATTAGATACAGATGACAAATTTTACTTGGTTTTACATATTTGGCGAGTAACTAGTCGCCAAGAAAACTAAATATCTAAGTTACTTAGGTATGTTACTAAGAGAATTAGGCATTAACCCAAGTTACTGAAAGACGTTGAGCATGATTTATGTTCTTTAGTTTTTGAGTAGCTTGGGTTTTTATTTTGAGGGGGGAAAGACTAATGGCTAAGAATTATGATAATTTGGCCAAAACCATCATTCAAGATGTTGGTGGTAAAGACAATGTCAATAGTGTTGTTCACTGTGCAACACGTTTACGTTTTAAATTAAAGGATGAAAAAAAGGTAAACGATGATGCCTTAAAAGATACTGACGGTGTTGTTACTGTCGTAAAGGCCGGTGGACAATATCAAGTTGTTATCGGTAATGAGGTTGCTGATGTCTACGATGCTGTATTAAAGGAAGGAGGCTTCCCAGGCGGTGGTCAAGTTCCTGATGACGATGTTGCAGATGATAATTCAAGTTTCATTGATAAAGCTGTTGCCTTAATTTCAGGAATCTTTACTGATATCCTAGCACCACTTAGTGCCGGCGGTATTATCAAAGGTTTAGTTGTTTTAGCGGCTGCAATGGGCTGGCTTTCAAAAACTTCTGGTGCATATCAAATTTTATACGCCGTTGGTGATAGTATCTTCTACTTCTTACCAATATTCTTGGGTGTAACTACTGCTAGAAGATTCCACATGAATCAATTTATTGGTTTAGCCATTGGTGCTGTATTAACTTACCCAACGATGGTTGGTTTAGCTTCAAGTAAAACAGTATTAGGTACTTTGTTCCAAGGTACGCCATTTGCTTCTGAAATTCATACAACTTTCTTTGGCATTCCAGTGGTTACTATGAACTATACTTCAACTGTTTTGCCAGTTATCTTTGCTGTTTGGTTTGGTTCCGTTATCGAACACTGGGCAAAGAAATGGATTCCAACGGTTGTGCAAATGTTCCTTGTACCTGCGCTTACTATTATTATTACTTTACCAGTTGCATTTATTGTTATCGGTCCTGTAATGACTTGGGTTGGTGATGCCATTGGTGCAGTCATGGCCGGTATCTACAACTTTAGTCCAATTGTTGCCGGTGTGGTTGTTGGTGCATTGTGGCAAGTACTTGTTATCTTCGGTGTTCACTGGGGCTTGGTTGCTGTATCAACAACTAATATTGCAGCTTTAGGCTATGATCCAATTTTGGCTCTTACTTGTATGGTTTGTTACGCACAGATTGGTGTTGTATTGGCAATTATTAAACAAACTAAGGACAAGAAGTTAAAAGATACAGCAATAGGTGCCTTCTTCTCAGGACTCTTCGGTGTTACTGAACCAGCAATTTATGGTGTAACTTTACCAAGAAAAACTCCATTTGCTTTAAGTTGTATTGGTGGTGCCGTTTCTGGTGCAATTATGGGTATCTTCCATTCAGTACTTTACATGATGCCTTCAATGGGATTCTTTGCAATTCCTGCCTACATTAATCCAAAAGGTGGTTCAATGATCCCAGTTATTGGTGTTATTGTATCCGCAGTCGTAGCATTTATCGTTGGTTTTATTTTGCAATTAATCTTCGGTAAGAAATCAGTTGATGCTGAATACAACAAGAAACAAGCTCAAAAGGTTGCTGAAGCAGCTAACGAAGCAACAGAAGTTGCTAATAATCCAATTGTTGCTGCAAGTGAAAATGAAGAAAAATTAAATCCATCTACAAAATTAGTTTCACCATTAAACGGTGACGTAAAACCTTTATCAGAAATTAAAGACGAAGTATTCTCAAGTGGTGCCATGGGTCAAGGTGTAGCTATTGAACCAAACGAAGGTGTTCTTCACGCCCCAGCTGATGGTAAGATTGCTCTTGTTTTCCCAACTGGTCACGCTGTTGGAATTAACACTACTGACGGTGCAGAAGTTTTGATGCACATCGGTATGGATACAGTTAACTTACAAGGAAAAGGCTTTAAGACTCTTGTACAAAAAGGCCAAGAAGTTAAGGCTGGCGATCCATTAGTTGAATTTAATATTAAAGATATCAAGGCGGCTGGTTATGAAGTAACTACTCCAGTTGTAGTAACCAATTCAAAGAAATATGAAAGTGTTAACCAAGTTGCTAACGGTGCAGTTAAAGTTGGTCAAGAAATCTTATCTTTGCAAGGTGAAGATGAAGGAGCTAAAGTATCTGGTCAAGTTCAAATTAATTAGGCTATAATGAACTGTAACTGCTTACAATAATAGAAAGAGAGATAAAGATGTCATTTCCAAAGAATTTTTTATGGGGTGGTGCTACCGCTGCTAACCAAATTGAAGGTGCATATGATGTTGATGGTAAGGGTTTATCAGTAACTGATATAACAACTGCCGGTAGTCTTGATGCACCAAGAATGTTGACTTATAAGTTGAATGGTAAGTTAGAAAAAACACCAGCTATGCCAGGTGCGGGGTTGCCTGAAGGAGCTGTTGGTGCGATTGATCCTGATAGTTATTACCCTAACCATGTAGCGATTGATTTTTACCACCACTATAAGGAAGACATTAAGATGTTTGCTGACATGGGTTTTAAAGTTTTCCGTCTTTCAATTGCTTGGACTAGAATTTTCCCAAAGGGCGATGAAGAAAAGCCAAATCAAGCTGGACTTGATTTTTATCGTAATGTCTTTGAAGAATGTAAAAAGTATGGCATTGAACCATTAGTTACTATTTCTCACTATGAAGATCCACTTTACCTCAGTGAAAAGTACCATGACTGGGGCGATCGTAAGATGATCGACATGTACGTTAAATATGCCAAGACTTTGTTTAATGAATACAAGGGATTGGTTAAGTACTGGTTAACTTTCAACGAAATTAATACTACTTTATTAATGCTTAACTCATTCGGAAATAAAGTAGATGATGATAAGGTTTACCAACACGCATATCAAAAGTTGCACTATCAATTTGTAGCAAGTGCTCGTGCAGTTAAGCTGGCTCACGAAATTGATCCAAACTATGTAATAGGTAACATGATTTGTGGTATCGTTGATTATCCACTTACTCCAGATCCAAAGGATATTTTGCTTAACCGTCATATGTGGGAACAAGATATCTTCTATTGTGGGGATGCACAATGTAAGGGTAAGTATCCAACGTTCGCTAAGCGTCTTTGGAAGGAACATAACGTACATCTTGATATTACTGAACAAGACAAGAAAGATATGCTTGAAGGTACTGTCGATATGTACACCTTCTCTTACTACATGAGTAATGTGGTGACTACGCACAAGATTGAAGATAAAGTTGGTGGTAACTTCGCAGCCGGTGCTAAGAACCCATACCTTAAGTATTCTGAATGGGGCTGGGCAACTGATCCAGATGGTTTGCAATATTACCTCGAAGTAATGTACGATCGTTACGAATTGCCATTGATGATTGTAGAAAATGGTCTTGGCGCTGTTGATAAGATTAGCGATGACGGCAAGATTCATGATGATTACAGAATCGACTACTTGAGAATGCATATTGAAGCCATGAATCGTGCGATCGAAGATGGCGTTGATGTTCGTGCTTACACTACTTGGGGCTGTATCGATGAAGTCTCAGCTGGTACTGGTCAAATGTCTAAGCGTTACGGCTTTATCTATGTTGATCGTGATGATAACGGTGAAGGAACTTTAAAGAGAATGCCTAAGGATTCCTTTGATTGGTATAAGAAGGTTATTGCTTCAAACGGTGAAGATTTAGGCTAATTGCATAAAATATGGGTATAAGAAAGAGAGATGATTTGCTCATCTCTCTTTTTGTATATATAAACAGAGTACTTATTTTTATAAATGTCAATATTCCATACAAAACTAAAGAGTGTATAATAAACTCTATCGATTTTGTATAGGAGTTGACATTTTGAATAGGAATGAGAAAAAGCACAAAAAAGTTTGGCTAGCGATAGGGATAGTAGTAGCCGTACTTGTAGCACTAATTGGAGCAGGTGAAGCATACTTTTTTAACGTTGCTTTTACGCCTGGTGAAAAAAGTGTATTAAATAAATATTCGCACAATACGAAAAAAGATCCATTGGCTGCCAAAAAGAAATGGTATGCCAAGGTAAAGAAGCAACACTGGTATATGAAGTCGGCTACAAGTGATTATCGCTTAGATGCAAATTATATTCCAGCTAAGAACTCGCATAAGACTGTAGTGATTCTTCATGGTTTTGGCAACAATAAAGATACCATGGGGCCATATGCAGGCATGTTTCATGAATTAGGCTATAACGTTTTGCTTCCTGATGCTCGTGCACATGGTCAAAGCCAAGGTAAGTACATTGGTTATGGCTGGCCTGAAAAGTATGACGTTCGTAAATGGGTAGAAAAAGATATAGCTAAAGAAGGCAAGAATCAAAAAGTAGTAATCTTTGGCGTCAGCATGGGTGGTGCTACTACTATGATGACTAGTGGTATTAAGATGCCTAAGCAGGTTAAGGCTTATATTGAAGATTGTGGTTATACCAGTGTTAAAGATGAATTCTTGCATGAAGCACAAGATCTATACCATATGCCAAAACCTGTAGCTACAGCAGCCGTTGACTTATTGAGCGTTGTTAGCAAGGCAAATCTAGGCTTTTATTTAGGAGATGCATCATCTGTTAAATCAGTGAAAAAGAATAATAAGCCGATGTTCTTTATTCATGGTGGCAACGATCCATTTGTACCAACCAAGATGGTTTATGCAAACTATGCTGCGGCTAAAGGACCAAAGCAGCTGTGGGTAGCCAAAAAGGCAACGCATGCTCGTTCATTTGAAACTTACCCTAAAGAATATGAAAAACGTGTAGATCAATTTTTAAGTAAATATTTGTAAAAAAAGAAGCTAGATCAAATTCTAGCTTCTTTTTGTTGTATTATTTTGTCGCATTAGCAGGTTTTCTGCGTCCAACAATCCAAGTAATGATTAATGCAGCGATAGCTTCAACTATAATCATTGTGATTCTTGCTGGAATCTTGGTACTGCCAAGCCATACATCAAGAATGATAGAACCGATAATTAAAATTCCCATCCAAATCCATTGTGATTTGTCAAAGGCAATGCCGTATTCTTCTTCACGACGTCTAATACCTGGCAAAATTGCACCCAGACCGATCAGTACGATTACGGCTACAATGTTAATGATCAATTCGTACCACCAAAGGCCACTGCCTTGCTTAACATCTTGTGGTGCAAAACCAAGGATGGTTGCTACGGCAGTAACAACTAACAAGGCAAGACCAACAAGCCAAGCAAGTTTATCGTTTTTAATGTAGACATATTTTGATGGGTACTTCTTTGAGTTCTTTCTTACTCTCATGAATGAGTAGAAGATCCAGCAGGTAACACCTGGTGAAACGATTGAGTTCAAGTTAAGCAACCAGTTGAAGATATCGTTCATGTCAGGTAAGAAGATACCTAAGATCATGATGAATGATGAAAGGGCAACAGTTAAGATGTAACCGTTAATTGGTAAGCCGTTTTTGTCCTTCTTACGTAAGAACTTAGGCATGTACTTATCACCAGTATCTGAGATAAGCATTCTAGTCATGGCATCAAGCAATACGGCAACCAAGGCACAGTTGAACAATAATGATGTCCAAGCCCAGAGGTAAAGCAAGAATTTACCCATACCGAATTGTTTACCAACCATGTCGAATACGTAGTAAGCACCGTTCATCTTCAAGTCGTTTGGAATGTGGTATGCGTCAAAGTAGATACCAAGTGCAAATGAACCAAGGATAGTTAAGAAAGCAGTCATGATAGCTAAAGTAATCATTGCCTTAGGGAAGTCTGACTTAGGTTTCTTCATCTTAGTTACATATGGTGCAACCAGTTCACACCCGTTCATGGCATAGATTAACATTCCGACGGTTGACCAGTAGTGCAAGTCGAATTTAGGAATGATTGTGTGCCAAGTAAATGGTTGGGTAGCCATGTGACCGCCTGATTTTGCCAAACCAACAAAGGCAAGGAAAACAAACAAGACAGTCATAATGACCATCAAACCACCACCAATACTGGAAAGGAATTCCATTGAGTTGGCAAAGTGGTGTTCAACGACAATGAAAACAATGAACACAACGAAAGTCAAAGCAGCAAACATGGTAGTAGGAATTTTATCTTGGAATCCCTTTGAACCGGTCAATGCCCAACCTAGGTCGACAATGATTTCGTTAGCGGAGTCTACAGCATAAGGAATTGAGGCTGCCCAGTATGTCCAAGCAGTGAAGTAACCTAAAAATTCTCCGTCAGTACCGCGGACCCATGATGAAAGTCCACCACCTTCTTCACTAAACGTAGAACCTAATTGTCCTACCATTAATGAGTAAGGTGTTACATAAAGCAAACACATGATAATCCAAGAGGTGATAACTGGCATCCCTTGGTTTTGGAAGTTGTACATGATATCGTCCAAGCCGATAACAGTACAAAGTGCCATCAAGGTCAAAACAGGCCAAGTGATGGCTTTCATTTTATTTGTTGATGTTAAATCGTCCAAGTAATTTTCATCCTTTTCTATATCTAAATCTAAAAATTATTTACTCCCACTAGATAGACGAAAATACCGGCGATTTATTTTTAAATTTTTCGCGCATTCGGTCTCCTCTCTTGTTACAACTATAAATTTTACCTACAAATTACTATTAGGACCAGTGTAAAACGCTTTCTATTTTTGATTTAGCACTTTACTTATTTAATGTAAGCATGCATAATAAAACTAACAAAAAGTAAGAAAAATAAAAATGAAAATGAAAACGAAAGGGGGGATGCTAGTGAACGCTCAATTTATTGCAATCGGTATTATTTTTGTAGGCTTGTATTTCTTAACTAAGGAGAAGAAGCTTGCTGTAAAAAGAATTAGAAGACATAGATAGAGGTTTTTATGGCAAAAACATCACAAATTATTCGTAATAAAAAAGTAGCAAAGTTTTCAACTAGAGAATATACGCGTTGTGAACGCTGTGGACGTCCGCATTCTGTTTACCGGAAGTTTGGACTTTGCAGAGAATGCATGCGTGATTTAGCACATCAAGGTCAACTTCCAGGCGTAAAGAAAGCTAGTTGGTAAAAATAATTATAAAATACATGAAAAAGTTAAACGTAGTCCGCTTTTTTTGTTAAAGTAAAAAGAAGTTATTCAAATCAAACTAAGGGAAAGAGTTATGGAGAAATTTCATTTTACGAAACGAGAAAAGCTTTTTTTGTTGTTAGCTTTATTGGTATTGGTATTTTTATTTATTTCTAGTTCAATGACATATCATGAACAGGAATTGCATGATGGCACAGTTAGTAAATATTTTGGCTGGCTTGAAAATATTGTAGCTGGCTGGAATTTTACATATGGTGGGCGCCTTCATAATGCACAACTAGATGGTAGAGCAGGACTTGCTCAATTTGTTCTGCGTAAGATGGCCCATTTTGGCTCATACTTTTTATTAGGTGGCTTTGGCTATTTAGGCTTGCGCCGCATTTTTAAAATTAAATGGCTAGCTCCAATTTTGACCTGGTTTGCGGCTATTGCTTTTGCGGCTTTTGATGAATATCATCAGTTTTTGACTGGAGATAGAACACCGAGCGTACATGACGTAATATTGGATGCATCTGGTGCCTTAACGGCGATTATTTTAGTAATGTTAATTCTATTTTTGAAAAATAAGTATTCGACGAAGAAAAAATAGTTTTAAATATTTGACACCATTGAATTTTGAGGTGCTGTGAGTTAAGATAATATCGTTAATTAATATTAGAAAAAAGAAAGAAGGATCCTTATGTCAGGACATTCAAAATGGCACAATATTCAAGGCCGCAAGAATGCGCAAGACGCAAAGAGAGGTAAAATTTTCCAAAAGTTATCTCGTGAAATTTATATGGCTGCAAAGAGTGGTGGTCCTGATCCTGATGGGAATCCTACCTTACGTATGGTAATTGATAAGGCACGTTCAAACAACATGCCTAAGGACAACATCAAGCGGGCAATCAAAAAAGCTGAAGGTGGTTCAGAAGAACACTACGATGAAATCACTTATGAAGGCTACGCTCCAGGTGGTGTTGCTGTTTTTGTAGAAGCTTTGACTGATAACAAGAACCGTACTGCTTCAGATGTTCGTGTTGCCTTCACTCGTAATGGTGGTTCACTTGGCGCTACTGGTTCTGTTGCCTACATGTTTGATCGTAAAGGCTACATCGTAATTGACCGTTCAACTACTGATGCTGATGAAGATCAAGTATTGCTTGATGTAATGGATGCTGGTGGTGATGATCTTCAAACCAGTGATGATGCATTTGAAATCTACACTGATCCAAAGCAATTTGCAGATGTTCGTGACGCACTTATTAAAGATGGTTACAAGCTTGCAGATGCTGAATTGACTATGATTCCACAAAACACTACTCCAGTTCCAGCAGACAAGAAGGAACAATTTGAACACTTAGTTGATGCTCTTGAAGATAGTGACGATGTTCAAAATGTTTACACTGCAGCAGCTGATGAAGACTAATTATTAAATAGATAAATGACTCAACCAATTTGGTTGGGTTATTTTTTTGCTCTTTTTTCTAAAAGAATAAAATTTTTTAAATTTCTCAGAAAAAAATCGCCTTTTTTTGCGTATTAAATAGTGTGAGGCAAAAAAGGGGGATTTTTATGAAAACAAAGGAATTTATCAATGAATTACTCACTTCCGCAATTTCAAGTAAGGCGAGTGATATTTTCTTTTTTCCGAAAAAGGAAACGATGGTTGTACAGTTTCGAACTAACCAAGGTGTAATTACCCAAACCGACCTTTCCTTGAATGAGGGACAAGAAACTATTAACTTCTTTAAATATAGCGCTCAGATGGACATTGCAGAACATCGTAGACCTCAAGTAGGAGCAATGGCTTACGAGGTTGATCAAAAAGAATATTATTTGCGTCTTTCTAGTTTGGGTGACTTTTCAGATCAAGAATCACTGGTCATTAGAATAATTTATGAGATTAAGCAAAGTAAATATTTCTTTCCTCAGCAAATAGAATCGTTAGAAAGATCAGCTTTGCATCGAGGATTGATCGTGACTAGTGGACCCACTGGGTCAGGCAAAACAACTACGATGTATGAAGTCGCAAAAAAATTAAGTCCCAATAAAGTAGTAATGACTATTGAAGATCCAGTTGAAGTTCATGAACCTACTTTTTTGCAGTCACAAGTCAATAATGAAGCCGGAATTGACTATCAAAGTTTATTAAAAGCAGCTTTGAGACACCGTCCAGATATTTTGATTATTGGAGAAATTCGTGATCAAGGTACGGCAAGATTAGCAGTTGATGCAGCTTTGAGTGGACACTTAGTTTTTGCGACGGTTCACGCTAAAAGTACTTTGCAGACTATCTCACGTTTGGAGAGTTTAGGCATCAAGAATGATGAATTAGCTAATTGCTTGACTGCTGTGTCTTACCAAAGGCTGTTGCCTAGTGCAGTAGGGATGCAGTGTCTAATGGATATTGCTAAAGGCGAACTTTTAAATCAGGAATTGCAGCTAAGCGTGCGCAGTGACTTCGTTAATTGGCAAGAGAATATGCAGTTGTTGCGGAAAGGAGGGAAAATCGATGATGAAATATATGAGCAATTCAAAGAAGGATAGGCTAAATAGCGAAGAACAACTCGTTTTTTTAGATTATTTAAAACATAGTTTAGAAAATGGTTTTTCATTGATTAATTCGATAGAGCTGATGCCTGTTTTGTGGCCAAAGAAAAAGAAACTAATGCAAAAACTGGTTAAGCGAATGAAAGATGGGAATAGTTTTAGTGCTGAATTAATTCAATTAGGTTTCTCAAAAACAACGGTGACGCAGGTTAATTTGGCATTGCAGCAAGGAAACTTAATTGAATGTTTGAATCAATTATCTATTCTTAGTCGACTCAAGCAAGAACAAGTTAAAAAATTGCGAGCAGAGTTATCCTATCCATTTGTCCTAGCAATTATGATGGTGATTTTACTTGCTTTTATGCAGTCATTTATTTCTACTCAATTTAGCGATGGTAATGAGCATTCTGGTGATTTGGTCATGCTAGGATTGATTGGAGTTGTACTTGCTGGAATATATTTTTTAGCAAGAATAATTGTTTTACTCAACAAACAGGATTACGACTCAATGCAAAGATTAACGAAATATCCCATTATTGGACCAGTGATTTTGCTATATGTGAATTATTTGCTCGTGTATGACATTGGGATGCTTTTAGCCAGTGGTTTTTCATTGCAAAAAATGTGTGAATACGCATCAAAGCAGGAAAAAGGATCCTTGCAGCAAGCCTTGGGACAAAAAATAGGGCATCAATTAGCTGAAGGAACAAATTTGGAAGAGATCGTAGAACAAGAAGTCTTTTTACCGAATAGCTTGTTAGTTTTGCTTAAAACAGGTTCGGAAAGAAAAAACTTAAGTCAAAGCTGCTTAATGTTAGGGCGTAGCTTATTTATTGATTTAACTCAAAAAATAGAAAAATTAGTTGTTAACGTACAGCCATTTTGTTTTATCTTGATTGGCTTTTGCGTGATTGGCATGTATTTGAAATTATTAATGCCAATGTATTCAATGATGCAAGGACTTTAAGGAGAAAAATATGAAAAAGAAAATGAAGAAATATTTGTTAAATATTTTAGCTAAAAGCCGTAGACAAGAAGGCTTTACTCTAATTGAAATGGTGGTTGTGATTGCTATTATCGTCATTTTGATGGTGTTGATTGTGCCAAATATGTTGAATCAAAAGGAAAAGGCAGAAACGAGAACTTCAGATGCCTTTAAGACTACTTTGCAAACACAGGTGGAAATGTATAAAGATGATGGACACGATACACCTAGCAAATTTGAAGATTTACAGGGTGAATTTTTAACTAAAGATCAAGTAAAAAAGGCAAATAAGAGTTTTAAATTAGAAAATGGCAAAGTTACTGAGATTAATAAGAAATAAATATAGAGCTTTTACTTTGATTGAAACGATGATTACTTTAGCTATTTGTTGCGGGATGCTGTTAATTGGCAGTTTACAACTGCAAAAATATCAACACCGTTTAATTTTTGATAATACAGTAAGAGAAGTAAATGCTGCTCTTGATCAAGCATCTCGAATTAGCACGATAAAGGGACATGCCGTTACCGTCATTTTTTCCGAGGATCAACATTATATAAAATTAATCGGTGGTGGTCATGAAAAGCAAGTAAATATTGATAAAAATATTGATATTAAAGGTTTGAACAAATTTGTTTTTACTAAAACTGGACGCTCTGTTCCTGGGACAATAACGTTTAGCGGTTATGGGATGAAAAAAGCTGTGAAATATCAAATGCTATGGGGACGAATGGCAAAATGAAAAAAGTAAAGGGATTTTTTATATTCGAAAGCGCCATTGCCATTATCATTTCACTATTTGCTGTAAGTTGCCTTTACTTAATTGTTGCTGAAAGTCAAAAAAATGGTCGTGAAATGGAATTAAAAACTGATCGTGTCTATGCCTATCATGTGTTAAAGGCCAACAATCTGGATCAGATAACGGTACATGATCACGTTTATGAAAGGATAGGGCAGCATTATCTTAATGATAAAAATACTAACCAAAAATACAAGATTGCAGACTAAAGGATTCATGTTAGCAGAAGTCATCTTTTCTCTTTTTATTACTATCCTGGTCCTTTCCATTTTGCAAAATCTGCTGTTAAGTATTAAAAGAGCCAACATGCATGAAAATCAGCATGTAAATGATATTGCTTATGCATATGTGCAGTTGAATAATTTTATGCATACTGAGGATACGAAAACTGTTTATCCAATCGTGAAAGATTCCAAAAGCAATAGGATAGTTTTTATGCGAGTTAATAAAAATGATGAAAAAGAACAGTATGCGATTGAATATTATTTAAAAAATCATGTTTTAAAGGTATCAAAAGCAGGAGCTGGGCGGGGTGGATATATGCCGCTTATTTTCAATATAAAATCGGCTCAGTTTGTCACTAAAAAAGATCAAATTATCATTCATGTAGTAGAAGAAAATAAAGGAAAATCAGATTTAGTTTTCAAGCTTGATGAAGAACCTAAACCAGAAAGAGAGAAAAAGATTGTTAAAAATAAAAGGAAGCGCATTGCTTAGCAGCATTTTAGTTTTAATTACGACTTTGCTTTTTATCAAAATGTATCAAGAAGTCTATTGCGCAAGCATGGAGAATAATTTGATGATTATCAAATATTTGTCTGGTAAATAACTTTCCTTGCACCTCTTCTTTCCTTTCTTTAAAATAATGGAGGTAATGGAGGGACGTTATGGGAAAATTTGAGAAACTTTTTAATCAATTTTTAGATTGCGTACAAACTTTGCAAAAAGCCCTGAATGTTTCATTTACAGAAGCCTTAGTTGAAACATTTGATAATTTAGAGCAAGGTAAAATCAAAGTCGAAAATGGTGCACCAGATGAACAAACTGTTGCAGAATTAAGTAAAAAATATCAGTCACTTGATTATGATGAGATTAGTCAAAAAGATAAGGCGCAAGTTTTTACTTTTTTAACTTTAAAAGCAATTAATGATGATGGCTTTGATGTTAATAAGATGCCAACACCACCAGCAATTTCAACTGTAATTGCAATGTTAATGCATAAATTGGTGAAGAATGAAAAGGTTGAAATAGTTGATCCTACAATTGGTACTGGAATTCTGCTGTTTTCAATCATTTCACAATTAAAGGCCTTAAACCATTCTAAAGATAACTATCAATTAGTCGGAATTGATAATGATGAAGAAATGCTTAACTTAGCAGATGTGGCAGCACACTTGAATGACTTTGACATTGAACTTTATTGTCAAGATGCATTAATGCCATGGATGTGTTCTAATCCGGATGTAGTAGTAAGCGATTTGCCGATTGGCTATTATCCAGTTGATGAAAATGCTAAAAAATTTGAAAATCGAGCAGAAAAAGGTCATTCATTTGCACACTTACTATTAATTGAACAAATAATTAAGAACTTAAAACCTGCGGGTTATGCATTTTTAGTTGTTCCTAAATCAATTTTATCAGGCAAGATTGGTGCTGATTTTATGCCATGGTTAACGAAAAAGGTATATTTGAAAGCCATTGTCGAATTGCCTGATGATATGTTTAAAAATAAATTTAATCAAAAGTCGATCCTTGTTTTCCAAAATCATGGAGAAGATGCCAAGGCTAGTGAAGTTTTGTTAACTAAACTAGATTCTCTGAAGAAAGAAGAGGCTTTGATTCGTTTTAATGTCAAATTGAACGAGTGGTATACTAAAATCAATCATTAATTCGGGATTACTTAACTTTTATTGAAAGAGGAGGAAATTATTTTTATGAAAAAGGTTTTGGCAATTAACTCTGGTAGTTCATCTTTTAAATATAAATTATTCTCATTGCCAGATGAAAAAGTTATTGCAAGTGGTATGGCTGATCGTGTTGGATTAGACAATGCTTCCTTTGAAATTAAATTGGCTGATGGCAGTAAGCATGTAGAAAAAACAGAAATTGCCGATCAAGAAGCTGCAGTTAACTTATTAATTAAATTCTTGAAGCAATTCAATGTAGTAGATGATTTACATGAAATCGTTGGTGTGGGTCACCGTGTAGTTAATGGTGGTGAATACTTTACTGATTCTACTATTATCACTAAGGAAAACTTGCCTAAGATTTATGAATTAGAAGATTACGCTCCACTTCATAACCCAGCTGAAGGCCGTGGAATTGAAGCATTTATGAACGTATTGCCAGAGGTGCCACAAGTAGCTGTATTTGATACTACTTACCACCGCGCTCTAGATCCAGTTCATTACTTATATTCTCTTCCTTATGAATATTATGAAAAATATGGCGTCCGCAAGTATGGTGCCCACGGTACATCAATCCGTTATACTGCACCTCATGCTGCTAAGATGCTTGGTAAAGATCTAAAAGACTTGAAGTTGATTATTTGTCACCTAGGTTCAGGTGCTTCAGTTACTGCTGTAAAAGACGGTAAATCATTTGATACTTCAATGGGCTTTAGTCCAATTGCTGGTATTACGATGGCTACACGCTCAGGTGATATTGATCCATCACTTATTCAACATTTGATGCATGTTGAAGGTAAGTCAATGGATGAAATGATTCATATCTTGAATCACAAATCTGGTTTACTTGGTTTGTCAGGTATTTCTCCAGATATGCGTGATGTTCGTGAAAGCGACACAGATCGTGCTAAGTTAGCTAGAAAAATCTTCATTAATAGAATTGTGCGTTACGTTGGTTCATATATTGCTGAAATGGGCGGCGTTGATGCTATTATCTTTACTGCTGGTATTGGTGAACATGATATGGGCGTACGTAAAGAAGTAATGGATGCTTTCAAATACATGGGCGTTGAACCAGATTACGAAGCAAATGAAGAAAACGGCGAACATTTCATTACTAAGCCAGATTCTAAGGTAAAGGCAATGGTTATTCCAACTAACGAAGAATTAATCATTGAACGTGATGTAGTTCGTTTAACTGATATTAATTAAGCTTTTTATTCGCAGGATTCATTTGTCTATGCTACAATAGTAGAGTCTCAAGGGGATGTTTTGGGATTCGACAGGCGTAGATTCGCATTGACTGCGATTCGTAGGTTACGTCTACGTAAAAACGTTACAGTTAAATATAACTGCAAATAACAAAAATTCTTACGCATTAGCTGCTTAATTTAGCGCATGCGTTGCTCTTTGTCGGTTTACTCGTGGCTGACACTGAGTATCAACTTTAACGAGTTACGTTTAACTACCTCACCTGAATAGTTGAAAAGAGTCTTAACAGGTTAGCTAGCTCATCCTAGCCCTGTTATATGGCGTTTTGGGCTAGTGAAGTTCAAGTAATATAACTATGATCGTAGAGGTCAGTGACGGAATGCGTTTGGACAGGGGTTCAATTCCCCTCATCTCCATACAATAGTAAAAGTCTTGCTAGGATATGATTCCTAGCAAGGCTTTTATTTTTATTTATTAATAATAATTAGTTATAGCTTTGCCCTAAAAATAAGTATTAAACATTATAAAAGCTGCTATTTATAATGGAACCTAAAGAAAACTGTTTTTACAGATAATAGGTGAGCGAATGATTAAATACAAAAATAAATACTTTGAAGGGGAAAGGATACTTTATGGCATTAATGATGCATTACCTTTGGTCATGGTGAATCTCCTTTAAAGGAGGTAAATAATGTCAGATTAAAAGATTCAATTTTTACATGGAAGTATCCATTATGGTATGACGATCATGTAGAAGTAGAAAATACTACCTTTGAAATAATGTCTAGGAGTGGAATTTGGTATACTAAAAACATTTCTATTAAGAATAGTGCTTTACAAGCGCCTAAACTATTTAGAAGAGCAAGTCATATTAGATTGGACAATGTTCATTTTGCCAATGCAGAAGAAACGATGTGGACTTGTAATGATATTAGAATTACTAATTCACAAATTAATGGCGACTATTTTGGCAAGGATAGCAAGAATATATATCTAAATCACGTGAGTGTAGTTGGTAATTATGTTTTTGATGGTGCTGAAAATATTGAGGTTCACAATTCAACTTTTGTCTCTAAAGATGCTTTTTGGAATTGTAAAAATGGACTATCTATGATTCAACAATTGATGGTGAGTATCTAGCTTGGAATACTGAGAATATTAAATTCATTAATTGTAAAATCGAAAGTGATCAAGGATTAAATTATATTGATCATATTGAAATTAAAAATAGTTCACTTATTCATACTGATTTAGCTTTTGAATATGTTTCAGATATGGATGTAGAAGTGACTAGTAAAATTGATAGTGTTAAAAATTCCGTGTCAGGTAAAATTGTAGCGCCAGAAATTGGAATTTTAACTATGGATTCAAATAAGATTGATCCTGAAAAAACGAAAATCAATTGTCCAAAGATAATTTCAAAGGTAAAGCATTTAGATAATAATCAAAAACCAAAGGATTAGTGATAATAATGGAATATGATTTTAAAAATGCACCTGATCGTAGTCATACGGATTCAGTAAAGTGGGATGTTAAGCCAGGTGAATTACCGATGTGGATTGCCGACATGGATTTTAAAACAGCACCGGAAATCATTAAGGCAATGAAAGAAAAAGTTTCATTAGGTGCCTTTGGTTATGAGTGGCCACAAGCTGATTATTTTAATGCGGTAGCGGATTGGTATGAAATAGAACATGGATATCGTCCGCAAACCAATTGGATGATCTTTACCACGGGAGTTGTGCCCGCGATTTCATCGATTGTGCGGCGTGTTTCGCATATTGGCGATAATGTTCTAGTTCAAGAACCTGTTTACAATATTTTTTACAACTCTATTTTGAATAATGGGCGCCATGTTTTATCAAGTAATTTAGTGTTTGATGGTGAACATTACAGCATTGATTGGACAGATTTAGAAGAAAAATTAGCTGATCCACTCACTACGTTAATGATTTTCTGTAATCCTCACAATCCTATTGGTAAGGTTTGGACTAAAGCAGAAGTTCAAAAAATTGCACAATTATGTCAAAAACACCATGTGGTTTTGCTTTCGGATGAGATTCATGGTGACTTAGTCAGAAAAGGACAGGGCTATACACCAGCATTTTCAATTGAAGCTAAAAGCAATGTAATTTCTTTGGTTTCACCAAGCAAGACTTTTAATGTGGCTGCACTTCATGCTGCTTATGAAGAGGGGCATGATTGGCTGAAGAAGTTAAAGCAACAGTTAAATGAGAATTTTGATTATGTCAGTCAGTTCATTCAAGAAAATGTTCCTGAGGTAAAAGTTGTCTCTGGGGATGCCACTTATTTGATGTGGATTAATGTACAGAAAGTGACTGATAATTCTGCAGATTTTGCTGCTTTTTTGAGAAAAGAGACAGGTCTAATTGTTTCAGCAGGTAGTGTTTATCGCGGTAACGGACAAGATTTCATTCGGATAAATTTAGCCTGCCCATTAGCAATGGTAAAAGACGGAATGAAGCGATTGGTAGAAGGAATCAGTAAGTATAGCAAATAGGTTTACATGTAAACAAAAAGGTAGATATATAATTAAGAAAAGGGTTTCATTTTTATAGCCTCAAAGTATATACTTTATGTGAGGTGATTTAAATGGAACCATTATTTTTAACCCCGTATTTTAGACCAAAGATTTGGGGCGGACGCAAATTAGATGATATTTTTCACTATGATATTCCAGAAGGAGAAGTCGGTGAGGCTTGGATTATTTCTGGCTATAAGGATGATGCTTCAGTAGTAACTGAAGGTCCACTTAAGGGTATGTCTTTAAGAGATGTTTATTTAAAACATCCAGAATTATTTGGTAATCCTAAGGCTAAGGAATTTCCACTTTTGGTTAAGTTCTTGGATGCCAATGATAATTTATCAGTGCAAGTACACCCAGATGATGATTATGCTAGAAAAGTAGAAAATGATTCCGGCAAGACTGAAAGCTGGTACGTCATGCAAGCAGACCCAGGTGCCTACATTATTTATGGTCATTATGCTAAGACTCGTGAAGAATTAGCTGATATGATCCATAAGGGTGAATGGGACAAGTTGCTCAGAAAAGTTCCAGTTAAGGCTGGCGACTTTTTCTACGTTCCAGCAGGTACAATCCATGCTTTGACTAAGGGTTGCTTGGTAATTGAAACTCAACAATCAAGTGATGTTACTTACCGTCTTTACGATTATGATCGAGTAGACAAGAAGACCGGTAAAAAGCGTGAACTTCATACGCAAAAATCAATTGATGTAACTACTGTACCTCATGTTGATCCTAAGCTTGATATTAAGACCAGCAAGGATCAAGATGCAGAAATTAAGACTTTGGTAGAACCACCAATTTCACCACACTTCTACTTATGGCAAATTGACCTTGATGGTACTTGGAAAACAGGGTTAAAGGATCATCCATATCTTTTAGTTTCAGTCATTAAAGGCGAAGGAAAACTTGAAGCTGATGGCAAAACATATGATTTGAAATTAGGAACTAATTTAATTATTCCAAATGAGATGAAGAAATTCACTTTCACTGGTAAAATGAGAATAGTTATGTCTGCACCTGGTGAGGAATAACCGTTTATTTTATCAGATTTAGGAGTGAGAAATTGTGATCTATGTCGCTTGTGGTTCAATAATGGCAGTGATTGGAATTATTTGGTTGATTTCACCAGCCAAGAAGCCTAATCGGATTTATGGCTATTTATCTTATCTAGCGCAAGTTAACAAGGATAGTTTTAAGTTTGCTCAAAGAAGGGCAAGTTTATATTGTATTTTATTCGGCTTGATTCAAGTCGTAATAGGGTTAATTATTCACTATTTGAATTGGGATCGCTATTTTCTCATTTGGCTATTAACTTTTTATTTATTTATCTTATTGCCAATTGTCTTTACTGAAAAAAGTCTCAAATCTTTTTTAAGTAAAAGACATGAATTGCCACATGACTATGTCGATCCCGATCAAGTAAAACGTCAAAGAACAAAAGGATTTAGGGATCGATAATGAGTTTGAGAATCTTAATGGTTGAAGATGACAGTTCTGTCGCTGAAATGATGGGAATGTTTTTCAAAAAAGAAGGTTGGCAGCAAGATATCGCCGTCGACGGTGTCGAAGCCGTCGATATGTTTAAAGAAAATGCAGATAAGTATGATTTGATTACATTAGATCTGAATTTGCCAAAAAAAGATGGGATTCAGGTTGCTAAGGAAGTAAGGGCTATTTCTCCTACTGTTCCAATTATCATGCTTACTGCTAGGGGCAGTGAATCAGATCAAGTTCTGGGATTAGGAATTGGTGCTGATGAATATGTGACTAAGCCATTTAGTCCAATTGCCCTGATTGCACGAATTAAGGCCCTTCATCGTCGTGTGATGATGGAAGAAGATGTTCAAACGCAAGAAAATACTAATCAGGAATATGAAATTCAAACACCTCATCTAAAAATTTCTAAGGATAGACGAGAAGTTTTGTTTGATGATCAACCGGTAGTCGATTTAACACCTAAGGAATTTGATTTACTGTATACGATGGCTCAAAAGCCTAAGCAAGTATTTTCACGTGATCAGCTATTAGAGTTAGTATGGGGATATGAGTATTATGGTGAAGAACGAACCGTTGATGCTCATATTAAAAAATTGCGGCAAAAATTAGAAAAAGTTGGCGCCAAAGTTATTCAAACAGTCTGGGGTGTCGGCTATAAGTTTGACGATTCGCAGGTCAAATAATGAAATTAATTTATCAGAACATGCTGGGCTTTCTTTTGATTATCGTAACCACAATTTCCATTATTGGTTATTCAGAAATCGGATATGCCCGTAATCAGGCTTACATGCAAAATTATCAACGAATGGAAAGTTATGCTAATTCGTTGGGAGAATTAGCTGAAACGGATGGCAAAAACGGCACAGCTTTACTAAATGATAATTTCTTGAATCAATTAGAATTTGTATTGCGTGGAGATGACGTTCATTTACGTATTTTTGATGATAAAAATACGCAAATTTATCCTCGGGTCAATGCCAAAGTTCAATTGTCTGATAAGATTTTTTCTACTTTGCAAAATGGACAAGAGATTCGCATCCAGAATAACCATACTGAAAATTCCCCAATTGGTTTAACTAAGGACGCATATACTGGTGTCTTAGTCCCCTGGATGAATGGAAAAAATTTGGTTGGTATAGCGTGGATTAGTTCTAGGGTAAAACATGTTGAGCGACCAATATATATGGCTAAGCGCAATTTATTGCGGGCTTTGTTAATCACTGTAGCAGTTGGACTTATTCTTAGCTTTATCATTTCATATTATTCAACTAAACGAATCAAACGGTTGTCTCGGGCAACGCAAAAAGTTGCCTCAGGAAACTTCAATGTACAGATCGATCATAAAGACAGTGATGAAATTGATCAGCTGGCTGAAAACTTTAATAAAATGGTTAAGGCACTTAAGCAATCAAATGAAGAAGTTAAGGCACAAGAAAAGCAGCGTGATCAATTTATGGCTGATGCAGCTCATGAAATGCGAACACCTTTGACAACTATTAATGGCATTCTGGAGGGCTTGCAGTATGACGCCATTCCGGAAGAATCTAAGCCTAAGTCTATTGATTTAATGCAACGTGAGACTAAACGTTTAATTAGGTTAGTTAATGAAAATTTGGATTATGAAAAAATCCGTAATAATCAGATCATGTTGATTAAAACAGATTTTGATGCAATGCCAATTCTGCATGACTTAAAGTCACAGTTAAAACAAAATGCTCAAAAGGCTAAAGACGAAATTAGTGTTGCTGGTCCAGAAAAATTGCCAATTTATGCAGATCGTGATCGATTTACGCAGGTGATGGTCAACTTGGTTCAAAATGCCATTCAATTTACGCATGATGGTCACATTCAAATTTCTGGTAAAAGATTGGAACATGCTAGTGAAATATCTGTCAAGGATGATGGTATCGGCATGAGTAAAGACCAAACTAAGTTTATCTTTGAACGCTTTTTCAAGGCTGATCCATCAAGAGCGAGGATGGGCACAGGCGAATCTGGGTTAGGATTGGCCATTGTTTCCTCATTGATTAAACAGCACGGTGGTAAAGTAAAAGTGGCTTCTGCACCTGGCAAAGGATCAACATTTACGGTTATCTTTTATGATAAAGGCTATGAACAATTTATAAGCAAAGATGAATAGAAAAAGGCATTCAGCTGCAATTTTATACAGCTGAATGCCTTTTAATTTTCTTTAGTTTTTATCACTTTTTTCTGTGCTACTTTTATTTTGCTCGGTTAATTGATTCTTAAGTACTTCTTCTGGCACTTTAGTAATATCTTTTTCACGATTGTGCAATTCAGAAGCATCAGTCTTATAGAGCTTGGTTGTAGAACGGTTATGATTTTCACTGTAAAGTGAAGTAGAACTATCTGCTAGGTCTTGTCTGATTGAGATCATCTTTTGATAATTAGTAGAGTAATTAAACTGAGTTGGATCAACTGGTACAAAACCTGTTGGAGTGTAAAACCGTAGTAAATTATGATTATTAAGCAAATCAGAATAATGAAGAGAATCTTTAGCTTTTTTAGCTAAAGCGGTAATTTCTTTCTTTTCCTGCGGGCTAAAATTAATAATTTGTCTACCGTTAATTCGATTGTAAACTGTTCCTTTTATTCCCTTGCCTCCAACGATAATATATTTGGAGCTGACAATAGTACCATTTCTAAAGACGATCCAATCTTGTCTATGAGGAGAAAGCATGTCGCTACCAAATTGAACATAGCCCTTATTACTGATTCCAAGTAGGTGAAGCAAGGTTGGAAGAACGTCGATTTCGCCAGCAATTTCGTGACTGATTTTTCCTTTTAAATTATCAGCGTGAATCATGAATGGAACTTTTTGCATTTGCACATTGTTATATGTGTTCCAAGTATCAGCACTTTCATTAATAATTGGAGCTAAGGTTTCATTTTCGGAATTACTTAATCCATAGTGATCACCATAGATTACTATCATACTATTTTTATAGAGGCCAGAAGCTTTTAGATAGTTGAAAAATTCATGAACTGCTTCGTCTAAGTAATGAGCAGTTTCAAAATAGTTGTTAATAGTTTGATCGCTCGTTTTAGTGGTCTTAAAGTTAGGATCGCGATCATCCTTATCTAGATCAAATGGAATATGGTTAGTAACAGTAATGAATTTTGCATAAAATGGCTGTTGCATTTGTTCTAGGTACTTGATGCTCTCGGAAAACAACAGCTTATCTTTTAAACCGTAACCAATATTGTCTTTATTTTGTGTACTGAAATAATTCTTATCAAAGAAATAGTTATAGCCCATATTTTTATAGACATCATTTCTATTCCAGAAAGTACCGACATTCCCGTGGAATACAGCAGAAGTATACCCATCTTGACGCAGAATTTGGGGAGCTGCCTGGAACGTATTCTCAGAACCAAGTGAAGTGAATAATGATCCATCTGAAATCCCATATGTACTGGTTTCTAACATGTTTTCAGCATCACTAGTTCTACCTAAACCAACTTGATGATAAAAGTTATCAAAACTCAAAGTATGTTTATTTCGATAAAGTGAATTTAAAAACGGTGTCACTTCTTTGCCATTAACCTTAAGGTTAATTAAAAACTGTTGAAAACTTTCCAAGTGAATGACAATTACGTTTTTATTTTTCTCTACGCCAAAATATGCGGATGAGGGAGCAGAATGAATCTTATTGGTAAAATTCAAAATCTCATTTAGATCTGAAGCATTAGCATTTTTGGTTACCTGAACGTTTTGTGCGCTCTTGAAACCATCATAAGCAGTAAAAGTATCAATTCCCAAATATTTCACTACATAAGAACGGTCAAAGGTATTTCTTAAAAGGCGTGGACGGGAAGTCTCAGCCAGAAAGATGTTCAAAGTAGTAATCAATGCTCCAACTGAAGTAATAGCGATGGGAGTTGACAGCCCGTATGATTTTTGATCGATTCGTATTCTATGAATAACCAAAAGGATGATGATAATGATAAGGTCAATCCAAATTAAGATGTCGGTAGGGTGGAGTAAAGCAACAGTACTTTTACCCAAGCCTTGGGAGACCTTGCCAGCATTAGTCATTGTTTTAATGGTTAAAAAATCAGTAAATTGCCGGTAGTAGATAATGTTTGCAAATAGCAAAGCAGTATTTGCAAAATCCATGATTAACATGGCGATATAGGAAATAATAGGTTTAGGGATGTAAAAGCCAATACTAATCAAAATTACAGCAGTCCCAATCGGGCTGAGCCACATGATAACGTGCTGGTAAGGATCCGATAAACCTAAATTAAAGTCGAAATAAGCGGCAAAAATGTATTTTATCCAAAACCAAAATACCAAAAGAACCAAAAATCCAGTTCTTGTTTGAATAAAATTGCTAATTTTCTTTTTCATATTTTTCTCCTTTAACATCTTTTAATTTTAAAGGTTCCTTCTGCTTAAAACAACGATTTATCAAGAGTTATGCATTTTTTAATAATTACCTTTTGAAAAAATGGTTATAATCTAGAAGGAATAATTTAGAAAGAGGCAAAGCATGCTGTTTTTCGGCCCACTTTATAATTTTTTAGCAGAACGTTATGCGACTAGTATTAATCATTTTGCATTAGTTAAATTAACTTTTTTAGCATTAGATAAAGCCTTCTTTTACTTTCTTATTTTTGCGGTTTTACGGTTGATCTGGCTTCTTTTTGTTAGAAGAAGACGATCAATTAAATCGGAAGTTAGTGTTTGGATTTTTGCATTTTATCTAATTTTGATTTTAATGTTGACAACGTTCAGAGATACTTATTTTCCATGGCAACTTGTGTTTAATTTTAATAGGCCGTTGAGTGATGTTAATTTAGTTTTTATGAAGGAAACGTGGAAATTAGTTTATGCGCCAAGCAGGTTAGATTTCTTTTACAATTCACTGGGCAATATTATGTGTTTTGTGCCGTTTGGAATATTATTTCCAATTGTTTTTTCAAAGAAGCAATCATTTTTTAAAACTATTTTGATGGGGATGCTGTTTTCAATTGCCATTGAAACATTGCAATTTTTATTATCAACTGGTGTTAGTGACATTGATGATGTCTTCTTTAATACGTGTGGTGCGATCTTAGGCTATTTGATTTATCTCTTTTTCAAAAAATTATGTATGCGCTTGTAAAATGATACTGGTATTCGATAAATAAGATTGTTAAAATAAGGATGTGAAATTTTTATAATAGTTAGGAAGCAGATTTATGAGTTTAATTAATTTTGATAGTAGTAAGTTAACGCCATTTGTTCATGAAAATGAATTAGGCGAAATGCAAGCTATGGTAAATGCTGCTAACACTGAACTCCGTGATGGTACTGGTGCTGGCAATGATTTCCGTGGTTGGCTTGACTTGCCAGTAGATTACGACAAAGATGAATTTGCTCGTATCAAGAAGGCTGCCAAGAAGATCCAAAATGATTCAGAAGTTTTGGTCTGCATCGGTATTGGTGGTTCATACCTTGGTGCTCAAGCTGCAATTGAATTTTTGAACAGCAACTTCTACGGCAAGGAAAAGACAGACATGCCAACTGTTGTTTTCTGTGGTAACTCACTTTCAGGTTCATACCTTTACGACTTGATTGAATGGGTAGGCGACAAGGACTTTAGTATTAACGTAATTTCTAAGTCAGGTACTACTACTGAACCATCAGTAGCATTCAGAATCTTCAAGGATAAGTTGATCAAGAAGTACGGTAAGGAAGAAGCTGCTAAGCGTATTTACGCAACTACTGACCGTCAAAAGGGTGCTTTGAAGACTGAAGCTGACGCAGAAGGTTACGAAGAATTCGTAGTTCCAGATGATATTGGTGGTCGTTACAGTGTTCTTACTGCTGTTGGTTTACTTCCAATTGCTGCTGCAGGTGCTGACATCGATGCTTTGATGAAGGGTGCTGCAGATGCTCGTGCAGATTACACTGATACTGATGTTCACAAGAACTCACCATACCAATACGCTGCTCTTCGTAACATCCTTTACCGCAAGGGGTACACTACTGAAATTGTTGAAAACTATGAACCAAATCTTAGAATGTTCGGTGAATGGTGCAAGCAATTGATGGGTGAATCAGAAGGTAAGGACAACAAGGGTATTTGGCCATCAAGTGCTAACTTCACTACTGACTTACACTCACTTGGTCAATACATTCAAGAAGGTCTTCGTAACTTATTTGAAACTGTTATCCGTGTTGAAAAACCACGTCACGATGTTAAGATTCCTGGCGATGAAAAGAACTTGGATCAACTTAACTTCTTGGAAGGCAAGAGCTTGAACTACGTAAACGATCGTGCTTACGAAGGTGTTGTTTTAGCCCACACTGACGGTGGCGTACCAGTTATGACTGTTAACATTCCAGATCAAACTGAACACACTCTTGGTTACATGATCTACTTCTTCGAATTAGCAATTGCTATTTCAGGTTACTTGAATGGTATTAACCCATTCAACCAACCAGGTGTTGAAGAATACAAGCGTAACATGTTTGGTCTTCTTAACAAGCCAGGTTACGAAAACTTACACGACGACTTAACTAAGCGTCTTAAATAATTAATTTTACTCAGCATATTTGATAGTATGCGGTTGAATATAGTTAGCATTAGCTAATTAAAGAAAGAGTAGAAACTTTTTTGAGGTTTCTACTCTTTTTGTTTGGAAGATTAAATTAGGGATCTGTATGAAAGAAAAAACTAAAAATATTTTAGCTGTTTTATCGGCAGCGTTTATGTCATTCGTGGGAATTTTGACAGAAACTAGTTTAAATGTAACTTTCCCTACGATGATGAAACAATTTAATGTAGCTCTAGATACTGTTCAATGGACTACTACAGGCTACCTTTTAACCATTGCAATTATTATGATCTGTTCATCGTATTTAAATGAACGCTTTACTGCTAAACAACTATTTGTAGTAGCTTGTGGTGGTTTTATGGTCGGCAGCGTAATTAGTGCGTTTGCGCCTAATTTTTCAATTTTGCTTTTAGGACGTTTAATCTCTGCATTAGGTGCAGGAATTAGTACACCGTTAATGTTTAATTTGGTTACCGAGATTATTCCACGCGACAAGTGGGGCGTTTATATGGGAATTGCTGGGTTAGTAGTCGCTATGGCTCCAACTTTAGGTCCTGCTTTTGGTGGAATTACTAATTTTTATCTATCTTGGCGCTGGATTTTTATTTTTGCGACTATCATTGCTTTGATTGTTTTCATCGCAGGTGTTCTAGTGATTGGCAAATATCATGAACAAGTTAAAAGCGATTTTGATTGGCTAGCGTTTATAATTTTAGCCAGCGCTTTTATTACGTTAACTGTGGGCGTTAATCAAATTAGTAAGGGAATCACCAATCCTCTATTTTGGCTTTTATTAATTGCAACGGCTATTTTGGTTTTGTTTTTTGTTAAATTATCTCAGAAATCAACCAAGAAGTTGCTTGATCTAGCTGTTTTTAAACAAAAGGCCTTTGTGTGGGGTGCCTTGGCATATTTCCTTTTACAGTTTAATAATATTGGTATCAGTTTTGTATTGCCAAATTACGTTCAAATTGTTGGGCATCAAAACTCTTTAATTGGTGGATTGATATTACTCCCCGGTAGTATTATCGCCGGTTTACTCAATCCTTATTTTGGCAGCTTGTATGATAAAAAGGGCGCTAAATTGCCACTTTACTTAGGTGGCAGTTTTATGATGCTTGGGTGCTTATTATTCATGATTTTTGGCTTGAATTTAAGTGTATTGATGATTGTCATTTTTTACGGCATCATGATGTTAGGGCATAGAATGTCCTTTAGCAATACTTTAGCAGAATCGCTTAAGGTAGAAAAAGGAAAATTGCGTGCGGATGCTACGGCTGTTTGTCAAACTAGTCAACAATTAGCTGGCTCCGTTGGAACAACTATCTTGGCTGCGATTATATCTATCTGGCAAAAAAAGCCTAATATAACTTATTCATTAGGAACGGCTCAGGGAAGTCAAGCAGCATTTATTTTTACAGTGATCATTAGTTTAATTATTATCTTTAGTGATTGGAAAATGTTTAAAGCAGAAAATAATAATTAAGTAAGACAATTACTTTAAAATAAGTTATAATAGTATATGAATGATGAAATTTAGTGAGAGATAAAAAGGACGGCTGACACACAGTCGTCCTTTTTTCTTATATCTTGTTATTTTCTTTTAAAAAGCTACGGATAATTTTTTCTCGCATTGCAAGAAAAACCGTATTATGACCTGTAGGATGAATTCGATTGGTTAATAAAATTAAGCCTGATCGTTTAACGCGATCCAAAATCATTAATGTACCGGTAAAACCGGTGTGTAAAATGATTGGATAATGATTTTTAGGATCAAAGCGTAGATCCCAGCCCCAAGAGCGAGGCTTTACACCAGCTGGATTTTTATTATCAAAAAGCAGGCTAACAGTTTTTTGACTGTAAGGTAATATCTCTTTTTTTAGTCCGAGATAACCTTGACTGAAGGTGATTAAATCTTGCATGGTTGAGAAAAGTCCGGCGGAGCCGCAATCTGCACCTAATTGTCGTGCCTTAGGATCATGTGGGATGCCCTGTAAGACCCGTCCATCAACGATTGCAGTTGGTACACAAGCATCTTTTTTAGGTGAAAATGTGGTGTGAGTCAGCGGCATTTGGCTGAATACTTCTTGCGTGGCAACGTCTTGTACAGGTTGATTGAAAATCTTTTTGATAACCAAGCCTAATAAAATGAAGTTGGTATCTGCATAGCGCATTTTATGTTCAAACTCGTCAGTTACGGGTAAATTGATAATTGCTTTTAGTAATTCATCATGATCCAGTTCATCACGATGCGGAATCCAACCGCGAATACCACTGGTGTGAGTTAAAAGATGATAAAGACGAATACGCGAATCTTTAAATTCTGGGACAAACTCTTTTAAAGGCTCGGTAAAATTAAGCTTGCCTTGATCATAAAGCTTTAAAAGTACATTTTCAGTAGCTAAGACTTTAGTTAGACTAGCCAAGTCATATTCAGCAAATGGACTAAGTTGAGTCACGGTAGGGTAGATACTAGCAAATCCTGTCGTTGAGGTAAAGATTTGTTTATCTTTAATGAAAGTGTAGTTTACGCCCGGTACAACTCTTTCAAAGACCATTGATTCAATTAAATGTTGTGTTTTATTATAGTCTATCATTTTTCACCATCCACTCAATTATTATAGACAAAATGACTTGACAAGCATAGAAGAAAAAAGCATAATTATTAATGTTGACTCGCCCGTTGGTCAAATGGTTAAGACGCTACCCTCTCAAGGTGGAGTTATGAGTTCAATTCTCGTACGGGTGATTAATTGAGATATAGCCAAATTGGTAAGGCACAGGATTCTGGTTCCTGGATGTTTGGGTTCGAGCCCCAATATCTCAATAATAAAGAAAAGGTTTAAGCTATTTCAGCCAATGTCATTAAGTTAAGACATTGACAATTAATATTAGACTTTTAAAGCACTGAT
>NZ_PCZD01000109.1:0-1664 GCF_002553975.1 Lactobacillus sp. UMNPBX6 | reverse complement strand
ACAAAACATACTAATCTAGTGTTGGATGATTACTCGACGGAGTAGTCGTTCAACACTTTTTCTTTTACTATGTAAAGTGGAGATGAAGCCAATGCCGTGACTGCTTTGGACACATGATGTCGTAAACAAAACTGGCAGCTTCACCATTCAATTGTGAATCTCGTCTAAGTATGTTGGCTGTTAAAGTCCTGTTGAGAAAATTAGATCTGATTGGATTAGATGGAGGCAGCTCATCTCCAAGTAAAGCGGAGGTTTATTCTTATGGATTTATTGAAAACTGTTTTTGGTATTGATGTTAGCAGCCGGAAGTCTAACGTATGCATTATGGTCAATGGCCAAAAAGTTGATGACTATGCCATCTCCAACGATATGGTAGGCTTCAATCAGTTGCTAGATGACCTTAAGCAGGTTACTAAACCGCAGATTATCTTTGAAGCAACTGGTGTCTATTCCAGAAGACTCCAGGCGTTTTTGGACATGCACAAATTGCGCTATGTCATGATGAACCCGCTGGAAGCCAAAAGAAAGACAAAGGATGACCTGCACCAGAACAAGACCGATAAGCTTGATGCCTTGTACCTTGCCAAGCTGCAGTCTGAGCACCCGCAACGGCTGGCCTACGTTCAAAGCAAAGAATATCAAGAATTGATGGCCAATAACCGCATCTATGAGCAGGCTTCGCACGATCTGATAACCAACAGGAATAGACTGCACAAAGCCATTCAGCTCACTTTCCCAGAGATTGAGCACTTAATGGTTAACCCGAGAGGGAAAAACTACTGGAGTATTGTTCTCAGATTCCCACACCCTGATATCGTATTAGAAACAAAAGAAGCCGATATCATCGACTTCTTAAAAGGCTTATCTGGTATTGGTAAAAAGCGCGCTAACGACATAATGCAAAGTCTTATTCGTTTGGCTAAAGTCGCATGCCCAGCTGTCAAAAAGGACAGTGCACATATTCGTGGCCTCGAAATGGCCATTAACAATATTCTGAGCGCTGAAGAGGCGTGCCAGACAGCTTTAAAGGAGATGACCAAGCTCGCTCCCAAGCGGGATCTGGAGATCCTCACAAGCATTCCAGGCATCGGCGAAAATACCGCTCTAAGAATCATTAGTGAGCTTGGGGATATCAGACGTTTTAACAACCCTAGCCAATTAAATGCCTTCGTTGGCGTTGACCCTCAAGTTTATGAATCTGGCAACCTCACGGCCCACCTGTCAATTTCAAAGCGTGGGACAGCTATCGGCAGAAAGGTGCTGTACTTGGCAATCAACCAAATTCAGTCGGCTAAGAAAGCGGGAAACCCTTCTCATATTGCGGATTATTACGAGAAACGAAAACGGTCTTCTGAGACTGCAAGTCACAAGAAGGCCGCTATCGCATCGATCCATAAATTATTACGGACGATCTTCGCTTTAATTAAGAATGATCAATTATATAGCTATGACGTAGCCAAACATAACCAAAGACTTTTGTCATAAAAATTGATCCAATAGATATTATAACAGCCTCTTTTTTGAAATTACAGAAGGTGGCTGTATTTATCATGCCCTAAATCAGATATTTAACTCGATTCTCCGGGAGCCATTTCCCGATTAGGCCTGTATTTCAAAATAAAATTGCTTAAAATCGTTGATAACACTTGACTTAGAGTAGAAAA
>NZ_PCZD01000108.1:0-1740 GCF_002553975.1 Lactobacillus sp. UMNPBX6 | reverse complement strand
AGTCATGTGGTGATAAGTCAATGTAAATTGTAAATTTTATTTTTAATTAGTTTGTGTTAAAGCCAAAATTTGCGTGCATGAAACTAGGCCCTATTTCAAGGGTTTTTAATAACTATTATTTACTCCTCCAAAAATGTTTTAGACCAATTGATCACCTCGGTGTTTGATAGATTTGACCATTTTTGAGCAGAGTGAAAATGGTCCTAACTAGTTTTCTTGCACAAAGGACGCAAGCACGTTTATGCGGGGAATAGAAAGCTTCATCGTACTTCTTTTGATAGTACTTCCGAAAAACGGGATCTCTTAATCTAATTAGGTTGGCAGCTTCAACCAAATAATATCTTAGATAATGATTGCCGTTTTTGGTCATTGGCTTGTGTTCGCTGTCAAAATCACTAGACTGCTTTTGACGCCAAGCTAGGCCGGCGTATTTAGCCAGCTGAGCTTCAGTATCGAACCGATCAATACTACCAATTTCAGCGATGATGCCAGCAGAGTAAACTGGTCCAATTCCCGGAATAGACTGCAGTATTCTCTCTTCAGGGAGCGCTTGAACGATGTCTGTAATTGCTTTATCTAAATTTTTAATCAATTTCTGATTGGTTTTAATCTCGGTATAGTAAACAGATAATACTGCATCAATTGAGTCTTTCATGACTTTACCTAAACGATAGGATCCTCTGACGGCTTTCCTGATTGCTTTAGCTAAAGCTTCTGGATCAGAGAAGCGGCCGCGTCCCTTAGTCTGAAGGTAATCAATTAAATCCTCGATTGGCATCTCAGTGATTTCATCGATGGTTTTACTATCAGTCACAATAGACAGCATTGTTGCGCCAAAGATAGAAGTTTTAATATTTTCCTTGTCAACGGTAACCAGTTTGTTTAGACGATAGTAAAGGGCTTCAATGAAGTGCTGCTTAGCTCTGGCCAGGGAAGACGTGATTTCATATCTGGTTCTGGTTAGACGCTGGAGAGCTAAGTATTCCTCTTGTCGAGCGATAGTGACGTGATACTTGCCAAAGCGTAAGTATTCCGCGATGTAATAGGCATCAATAGGATCATTCTTATTTTCTTCGTAAACGTCATGAAATCGTTTAGTATTTTTGGGATTAACGACATCAGTTTCAAGATTAAGCTTTTGCAAGTCCTCATCATTGGCAAAGAAATAGGCTGGATGAAAGCTATAAATTGAAGTAGCCTCCATGCCGATAATTACCTTGTCATAGCTATTCTGTTTAGCAAGTTGGAGAATTAGCTTTTTGACCTTATTAGCGCCAGTCAGATCATTAGAAAAAGATTGGTTAAGCAAAGGTTTTTGATGATTTTCTGAGTCAGTAATAGCGACTTGCAAGTCTTTAGAACTGACGTCAATTCCTATAAAAAGTTTCATTGAGAATGGCCTCCTTTCTAACAAATATTTGGTCATAGATCGATCATCACATGTTAGCCCCTAATTACAGTTTCTAAGACAGTCTCGCAAAATATAAGTATTCACAGGTTCAAGCTAAAAAGCTGCGACTGAAACTGCTCTGAATCAGTAATAGCCAGAATCAATACAGCATGTGAGTAAGTCATTAGCAAAACTGCTTGGGCGGCAGACTTACAAAGTAGTCAAGCTACAGGAGGTGAAAACCTATACCAATTGACCAAGGTCAATGACAATTAGAGACTAGCATCTGATGATCGAATAAACAAACTAAAAAGACAATCAACACAGATTTAATTTATATAATACGAGGA
>NZ_PCZD01000107.1:0-1794 GCF_002553975.1 Lactobacillus sp. UMNPBX6 | reverse complement strand
TATTTTCATACATTTTGGACTATTCGTGCTTTCCATTTCTCTTACCAACGTCTACGCTAGTATTCCGATATTTCAATTTAGAAGTAATCGCATTGACTATCTCTTTTGGCATTTTTTCGGACGTAGCCTCGCCCGCAATTATCTTATAAGGCTCGATTTAACTCTGGATGCTTTACTAGCAGCGTTAGGTTGGCCATGGCATTTTCGTCGCGATCAACCTTTTTATTGTAATTAGGACAGCTAGGATTATAACAGACAAACTCGTTATGCTTGGTGCCATGCTTTTTATTGCCCTGCAGCGTGATCTTTTCATCGCCTTTTTTGACCAAGCCGCATGCTGCGCATCTTTGCGTTGATGGATATAGCTTGTTGGCAATAATCAGTTCTTTACCATACCATTCGCATTTATATGTTAAAAGCTTTCTAAACAAGCCAAACATGCTTCGATGCATGCCTTTTGAAGCCACATGGCTCATAAGCATGCCTTTGACTCCCAGATCTTCAATCGCTATTTGATCGTAATTGTTTACCAGTTCAGTAGTAAATTTATGCATTAAATCTGTTTGAATGTTTTGGGCACGCTGATAGGATGCCTGAAGCTTGATTCTCGTCTTCAAGTATTTCTTGCTTTGCGCACCTTTAATTCTACCGTTGACTGTTCGCTTCTTTGCCAGCTGCTTTTGATAATGCTTTATTTTGCTGTATATTTTGGTCAAAGACTTAGGAATAATCAAAAGCTGACCATCTTCATAATTGAAATGGCCTACGTTTATATCTACCCCGGTCGCTTTGCCTGTTTTCTTTTTGACTTCGAACCTATCTTTGGGGATCTTATATGGAATTGCCACATAATACCTATCCCTTACTCGATAGAAAGACATTGTTCCTGTAGGATAATCAAAAGGCTTTTCTGACAATTTTATTGGTTGCCAATTTGCTTTCAACCCTTGAGGCTTTTCCAAAACCAGCTTGCCATTAACAATTCTAGCTTGGTCGCTCTTGAAGCCTTGCTTGGGAGCCCGCTTAGATTTAAATTTAGGCTTGCCCCAATCTTTTTGAGCCTTATTGAAAAAATTTTGCCAGGCTTTGCCCAAATCCTGTACGGCTAGCTGCAATAGATGGGCTGAATAGCTAAATTGCCAGTCTTCTTTTTCTGCCACTAGTTTATTCCTGATGGCTTTCCAATTAGGCGAAGGATAGCTGGCAAGCATTTCTTCTTGTTCGGCAGTAAATTTGCGTTGACTCTTGGCCTTTCGCAGTTCAGCTTTGATCTCTTTATCAAGCATCAGCTGCCTAATGTCGTATTCGTCATTCCACAAAGCCAAGGCTTCATTCCAGCAGAATCTCCGATAATCGCAATTGCGATCAAAAACAGCCTTCATCTGTTTGTTGGGAAACAGCTCATAGGATTTGGTTTTTATATAGTATTCTGGCATTTTATCCACCTCCTTTTATAGATGCATCGCTTATTCTTTTAAATTAGGATCGTTCTTTATTTTGTTTTTATACCTTCTCAGTCCATAAAGACGGCATGAAAAAACATGAATAACGCTAATTAAGTCTTCCACTAGCTCCTTATCTGGCGAAGTATCCTCATTGTTTAAGACGATTATCTTACAGTCATGCCAAGCACAAAATTCTTGAAAGAACTTAAAGCCAAAACGGATAAAGCGATCTTCATAAGTAACGTAGATCTCTTTAATCTGATTTGCATCGATGTCTTTGATCAACTTAAGCCATTTAGGACGTTTATAGTTTAAGCCCGATCCAATATCTGAGATATATTCATCGGCG
>NZ_PCZD01000106.1:0-1834 GCF_002553975.1 Lactobacillus sp. UMNPBX6 | reverse complement strand
GTGTCTGGGAAAAAACTAAATCCTAGGCCATGAAAAAAGAACGATGAAATTCTTCGCGAAAATCATCGTTCTTTTTCTATACTTTAATTGTCTTCCTTGATATTATTGAATCACCACAAAACAAAAATGAAAGAAGGCATATTAATGTATCAAAATTATATCACAGGCCAAACAGCTTTAACACTTAATTTAGACTTTACTATTCCTAGTAATCACTTAGCTAATACTATTAGCTGGTTCGTTGATTCAATTCCAGAAGATGTATTGCTGGGTGACACATCCAAGACAGGACGACCAGCCTATCATCCAGCCATGATGCTTAAGATTTTGCTTTTTGCTTATTCAAGAAGAGTCTTTTCTGGCAGAAAAATTGAATTGATGCTGGAAGAGAATCTACCAATGATAGTTTTAGCCGAACATCAGAAGATCTCATATCACACAATTAATAATTTTAGATCCAGCAATCGTGCCAATGAACTGGTTAAAAAATGTTTTATTTACTTTACCAATCTTTTAGAAGATGAAGGTTTGATCAATGAAGGCGCGATTTTTATCGATGGCACTAAGATTGAAGCTGATGCCAACCGCTATACTTTTGTTTGGCGTAAAGCTGTTGAAAAGTATCATGAAAAATTAAAAGGCCAAGCAGTTGAACTTTACGATGAATTGATTGCCAAAGAAGTAGTCAAAGCAATGGCCAAGGAAAAAGTGCAGACTAGCGAAGGACTGGCAGAGCTTGCCCAAGAAACTGAAGCTGAAATTGAAAAGCTGACCGAAGAAATTGAGCAAGAACCTAAAGTCATTCCAGGAGGCTCTCCTAGAAAAGTTAAGAGACGAGGTCTTAAGAAGCTGCTTCGCAAACTGAAGAAAGACTACGTTCCTCGCATGAAGAAATATGAAGACGACAAAGAAATCTTTGCTGGGCGCAATAGCTATTCCAAAACCGATCACGACGCAACTTTCATGCACATGAAAGAAGATCACATGAAAAACGGTCAGCTTAAACCGGGCTACAATATTCAAGCCGCTACAACTGACCAGTATGTAGTTGATTATGCCTTGTACCCTAATCCCACAGATTTTAGAACCTTAGAGCCGTTTTTGAAACAAATGACGACATTAGATAAGTTTGACAAAATTGTCGCTGATGCTGGTTATGGCAGCGAATATAACTACTCGCTGCTGGAAAAAGAATATTCAGACAAAGAGTATTTCATTCCATATACCATGTACGAAAAGGAACAAAAGAAGAAATATAAAAAGGACCCGACTAAACTGGCTAATTGGTATTATGATGAAAAAGAAGATTATTATCTTGACTATCAAGGTGTAAAGTTTAGTTTTAAATGTCAAAGCCAGAGAAAAGATCGTTCAACGGGTCAGGTTCGCAATTTTAAGATTTATGAAGCTGATGAAACCCAAGCAACGTCAGAATTAGAACAATTGGCTAAGACTGCCAGCGGCTGGCAGCGCCAAGTACGCTACAATCCTAATTGGCAAAGACTAAAAGAAAAGGCAAAAGAAGTTCTTCAAAGCCCAGAAGGAAGACACATCTATAGTATGAGAAAATATGATGTAGAACCCATTTTCGGACATTTGAAGAACGTATTTGGCATGCGCCGAACCCATTTAAGAGGCAAAAAGAAAGTTGAAACCGATGTAGGAATAGCCTTCATGATGATGAATTTGAGCAAATATTGGAACAGAAGATGGTCAAAGGACCATACTTTTTTATTAAAAAAATTAATGAGAGAGAAAAAAACGATCAAAACCTCAAATTTGAGAATTTTGATCGTTCTTTTTATGGCCTAGGATTTAGTTTTTTCCCAGACAC
>NZ_PCZD01000105.1:0-1839 GCF_002553975.1 Lactobacillus sp. UMNPBX6 | reverse complement strand
CTGTCATATTTTTACGATATGGTGTCCAAAGTTCGTAACCCATTTGTTTTAGCTGCTGATGCAGTTCTTTGCCTAAATAGCCTTCGTCGCCAAGAAGATAGTAATTAGATGGATGGGTATTTTCCATCAGTTCAACTGTCTCCCTGGCATCATGAGCTGATGCCTTTGTTACGACATAATCAAGAATGTAACCGTCATCGCTAACAATGGCATGAACTTTGAAACCATAGAAGTAAATTTTCTTGGTGGCCTTATAACCAATGTTGGCATAACCGCGAAAAATTTTAACACGATAGTTGCGAATTGGTTGGCAAACAGGTACCGGAAAGCTGTTAATGATCAAGAACTGTCCATTCAGGTCAACCTTTTTATTCATTTCTTGCCGTATCTGATAAATCAATTGCAATAGCTGACGTGAACGCCGATTAAAACGTGAGTGTGATAAACAATTGAAACATTCACAGAATCTTCTTTGTGATTCAATTCCTGTCTTAGCCTGCCAGATAAGTAAAGCCAAAATCAGACTGTCCGTAGTTTTAATTTGATCAATATTTCGCCGATGAGTAAACTCAGCCGGTGCATACAAACGATACCAGTGCCGACAAATTATCACTAAATCTTTAAAACTAACTTGTCTTAGGGTGGCTAAAGCGCTTAAGCTTAAGGTAGTTCAATCAGATCAGACTCTTTTCTTTTTGATACTACAACTTGAGTCTAGTCTAATTGGACTTTTTTATTAACTAAAACGATTTAACTAGCACCACGCGTATTATGATTAATATCTTTTTTAGTTCGTAAAATTGTAAATCTCACGAACTAAAACCTTTTTCCAAATCGATTGTCAGGTAAATCTATAAAGTATTTATGCCCACCTAGATCATTTTCGACCCTATCATAAATTTCTATTAAAATATAATATGTTATCACGTACATGATGCCAATAATTGCAAAATATATAAAATAAGCTATTATACTAAAACACAATAAAAGTAGATATATACTGGATGAAACTGTAGTACCTATTACAACCAAAATATAAAATTTCTTCCAACTATCAAATGCAATATGCAATATTACTTGAAAGTTTTCAATTAAACGACTTACGAAGTAAATTTCACTAATAAAGCAGAGCCCAACACAAAAACTAATAAAATCTTGTCTCTTTAACAATATTAAAATAATTGTATTAAGTACAGCTACCACTATACTTACTATCATAACTAAACGATTAATACCCATTCTTTTATTTGCTATCAGCCTTTGAGAATCAAATGATATTCTTTCAATCAACCAATTATACTCATCAATTATGTAATAAAAATTTGCTATAAATCCCAAATTAATTATAAATGCTAATAATCCATGCATAATCAGCGAAAAGACCAAATACAACATACCCAACATTCCTATCCAAGGAAGAATGGCAGAAATTCGTCTTGATCGAATAAATTTTTTAGTTTTATTCACCCAGTTCACCTCCTTATATAAAAATGGACATAATTAAATTAAAATTATGTCCATTTCTATTATTAATTTTGCACATTATGTTGACCACAATCACCACCAGGAAGTGTATGAATGAAACGATTTACTCTATAAGTTGCAGCAGAAGCCTTTGTCTGAGTCCCAGCAAAAAGACCTGCACCAACAGATGCCAACACGAGTAAAGACAAAAACACTTTTTTCATAAGATTACCTCCTGGAATTTTTATTAAAATTATTATAATTCTTTTTTAATAAAAATCAACCGTAAATTGCAATAATAAATTGAACACTTACGCTGTTTGATAGATTTTATCTAATTCTCTTTCGAAGATTTCATCTGGTGTGTGATATGCC
>NZ_PCZD01000104.1:0-1892 GCF_002553975.1 Lactobacillus sp. UMNPBX6 | reverse complement strand
TCTTTGAGGTACTACCCTCAAAACTAAACAAAGTTTCTCAGTGTGCTTCCGCTTGCTTAAGTGACTTCTCTTAGTATCTCTACTCTCCATCACTCTCGCTTCCTTAGAAAGGAGGTGATCCAGCCGCAGGTTCTCCTACGGCTACCTTGTTACGACTTCACCCCAGTCATCTGCCCTGCCTTAGACGGCTCCTTCCCGAAGGTTAGGCCACCGGCTTTGGGCATTGCAGACTTCCATGGTGTGACGGGCGGTGTGTACAAGGCCCGGGAACGTATTCACCGCGGCGTGCTGATCCGCGATTACTAGCGATTCCAGCTTCGTGCAGTCGAGTTGCAGACTGCAGTCCGAACTGAGAACAGCTTTCAGAGATTCGCTTGCCTTCGCAGGCTCGCTTCTCGTTGTACTGCCCATTGTAGCACGTGTGTAGCCCAGGTCATAAGGGGCATGATGACTTGACGTCATCCCCACCTTCCTCCGGTTTGTCACCGGCAGTCTCATTAGAGTGCCCAACTTAATGCTGGCAACTAATAACAAGGGTTGCGCTCGTTGCGGGACTTAACCCAACATCTCACGACACGAGCTGACGACAGCCATGCACCACCTGTCTTAGCGTCCCCGAAGGGAACTCCTAATCTCTTAGGATGGCACTAGATGTCAAGACCTGGTAAGGTTCTTCGCGTTGCGTCGAATTAAACCACATGCTCCACCGCTTGTGCGGGCCCCCGTCAATTCCTTTGAGTTTCAACCTTGCGGTCGTACTCCCCAGGCGGAGTGCTTAATGCGTTAGCTGCAGCACTGAGAGGCGGAAACCTCCCAACACTTAGCACTCATCGTTTACGGCATGGACTACCAGGGTATCTAATCCTGTTCGCTACCCATGCTTTCGAGCCTCAGCGTCAGTTGCAGACCAGAGAGCCGCCTTCGCCACTGGTGTTCTTCCATATATCTACGCATTCCACCGCTACACATGGAGTTCCACTCTCCTCTTCTGCACTCAAGAAAAACAGTTTCCGATGCAGTTCCTCGGTTAAGCCGAGGGCTTTCACATCAGACTTATTTTTCCGCCTGCGCTCGCTTTACGCCCAATAAATCCGGACAACGCTTGCCACCTACGTATTACCGCGGCTGCTGGCACGTAGTTAGCCGTGACTTTCTGGTTGATTACCGTCAAATAAAGGCCAGTTACTACCTCTATCCTTCTTCACCAACAACAGAGCTTTACGATCCGAAAACCTTCTTCACTCACGCGGCGTTGCTCCATCAGACTTGCGTCCATTGTGGAAGATTCCCTACTGCTGCCTCCCGTAGGAGTTTGGGCCGTGTCTCAGTCCCAATGTGGCCGATCAGTCTCTCAACTCGGCTATGCATCATCGCCTTGGTAAGCCGTTACCTTACCAACTAGCTAATGCACCGCGGGGCCATCCCATAGCGACAGCTTACGCCGCCTTTTATAAGCTGATCATGCGATCTGCTTTCTTATCCGGTATTAGCACCTGTTTCCAAGTGGTATCCCAGACTATGGGGCAGGTTCCCCACGTGTTACTCACCCATCCGCCGCTCGCGTCCCCAGCGTCATTACCGAAGTAAATCTGCTGGTTCTGCTCGCTCGACTTGCATGTATTAGGCACGCCGCCAGCGTTCGTCCTGAGCCAGGATCAAACTCTCATTTTGAAATTTAAGTTTGAATGATTGCTCATTCGATTATTTAAGATCTTTGTCTCAAATTTATTGCTTGCGAATTGACTTCGCTTCTTGTTTGGGTTTTACACCCGCACACTTTTAGCGAAACTTTGTTCAGTTTTCAAAGTACTACCTCCGTCTGGCTGAACCAGACGGCTTTTATATTTTATCAAATCTCAAATCCTTTGTCAAGAACTTTTTTGATTTGTTTT
>NZ_PCZD01000103.1:0-1904 GCF_002553975.1 Lactobacillus sp. UMNPBX6 | reverse complement strand
GGCCGTGAACATCTTAGAAAAAGGATTAGGCAAGTGGCAGAATCCTAAAATAAAAGAAAAAAGCAGCCTAAGCTAGGCTGCAGTCCGCTAGCAATTCGCGGACTTAAAAGGCTTTGGTAATTAGACGACCTCTATCGCTAATAGTTGCGAGATTATTAGTGACAAGTCAAATCCGTATCTAAGCAAGTTGGTGTTCTGGTTAGCACAAGCTAGCGAGCCACTAAGCCCTAGACTTCAGTCTAGGGTAGTTGACTATTAGTTAAAAGTAAATCTTCTATTTATCCTTTTTTACCGAAATGCCTTAAACTATAATTTAGCAATCAAGGTTCTCGCTGAACCTAATTCACAAAATACATGGGAGAGAGATTTTTAATGAAGAAATTAATCTTTTGGGGTGCGATTTTTGCTATGTTTTTGATTGGCGGAGGTGGCGCTGGCGCCTATGTTAGTCACAATAATGCCGTTCAACGCAACAATCAGAGTAATTCTAATATGAAGTCCAATACTAAGGAGAAAAATAGTAATTCTGCTGATGTAGACAAGAATTCTAATTCAAGTTCAGATACTTCCAGCTCTAACAGCAGTTCCGACAAGGACAAGAATAAGGATCATCAAGATAAGGACAAACAATCTAGTTCTGCTTCATCTTCATCTAGCGACAAGGATGCCGATGCTCAATCTAGTTCTTCAAGTAGTACCAAGCAATCAAGCAGCCAATCTAGTCAATCTTCTAGCAGCGCGCAATCATCAAGCACCCAGAGTTCAGATGATTCAGATAATAAGTAATTGCTGCGAGTCTATGAACTTGCTATAATATGTAATGAAAAAGAGGTCGGCAAATGAGCCAACCTCTTAATGTAGAATCGCGTAAGCGGTGCTATCAAATATTGTTACTTATTCAATAACTGCCGGCTCTGCACAGCCAAAGCAGTTATTTTTTTCGTTGATCAAAAAACTTAATCAACTCAACAACTAATGCAATTAGAGTAACGACAAATGTGCCGAATTCTAATATTAGTTGCAACGCATCTGCAACAGACACGAAGGCTTCTCCTTTCTATCAGGATATGCGAATACGAGTTAATAAAATTTACTCATAAGCACCATCCCCGCCACTTCAGCTTTTCTACGGCTAAAATTATACTAAATCCAAATATACGTTCACAAGCAAACATTATAAAGAAATTTCCTAAAAGCAGTTAAATTTGCTTTTATTTGCAGAAGTCGGTAGAATTATTATTGATTTTGCATCTATTTATTTTCTAAATAAAGGGGTAACAACTTTGACTGAAGAAGAAAAGAACGCTCAAGCACAAGCATATAAAGAAACAGAAGAAGAAAACGACGATCTTAAAGTCGTAATGCCAGAAGCTAATAAGACTACTATGCCTAAGGAAGAATTCAAGGAACAACCTGATTACTTGAAAGTCTTCGCTAACTTCTACATTGCTCAATTTGATGAAGATGACCTTGAAATCATCAACCTTTACGATGAAAATCACAACATGGTTGATATTAACAGTTATCTCTTGAACAACATCCACTTCCCACGTAAGAAGTTGGTTGAACACGTTTTGCAATACCATGATTACAACTTTAAGAACTTACTTGATGTAATGGTTGAAAAGACCGGTGTTAAGCCAGAAGACATGCTTACTTACGAAGCATGGGACAAGTGGTATGAAGAACAACGTGCTAAGATTTCTTCATCACTTTCATAATTTATATTGAAAAAGGCTCCCGATTTGGGAGTCTTTTTTTGTGTTCAAATATATTCAATTGAGAAGGGTGTTCAGTATAACTGACAAAAAGCGCAAATTTTGTCAGTTATATCGAACACTCTGCTTTTGTCAACTACCCTAGACTGAAGTCTAGGGCTTAGTGGCTCGTTAGCTTACGCTAAC
>NZ_PCZD01000102.1:0-1934 GCF_002553975.1 Lactobacillus sp. UMNPBX6 | reverse complement strand
TTGTGTGTCGGGCATGACATTTCATCTAGTCTAGTGAAAGTCTAGACCACGGGTAGTTGTCGCCAAGTGTAGTGAACCACAAGCTGATAGCGGTGACGCTATGGGTGAAGGAAGTGGCTAGCGAGTTTTCCGAGCCTACGTACAGAAATCTGGTCAGGCCAAATGGTGGATAAGACTGCAAGACAAGTCGAAGTCCAAAAGACAACCGTAAAACCAAGACGGTAAACCAGGAGGCAGTGGAAAATAAGAGATGAATGTCTTACCCCGAGAGATCTCGTGGACAGGCAAGCCGAGCAAGCTTTAATAACAGCGATCGTAAGCCTGGTCGAAAAAGGTTAGCCACGAGAAGTCAGCTGAGGTCATAGTAGCGATGAAGGCTCTGTAATAGAGCTGGATGCGAAGGACCTAATGTTTGTAAGAGAATATCCTGCTATAAGCAATGTTCAGACAGTCCGAATAAGAGGATAGCCTAGCACAAAGAGAACGTAACTCTTTGATGGTGAAAGCAATTGGGACGATTCCGAATAGATTTACAAATAGAAATGGAGATATCACGAGATGGAATTGATAGAGCAGATTTTAAGCCAAGGCAATCTCAAAGAAGCAATTCACAGAGTCAAAATCAATAAGGGCGCTCCTGGAGTGGACAATAAAACGGTCGATGAGCTTGACGGCTACTTTAAGAAGCACCAAGCGGAAATCAAGGATTCGATCATGAAAATGAAATATCGTCCGCAAGCCGTACGTAGAGTCTACATACCTAAAGCCAATGGCAAGAAGCGTCCGCTGGGAATCCCAACCGTCGTGGATCGGGTAATCCAACAGGCAATCGCCCAAGTCTTGATGAAGATATATGATCCCCGCTTCAGCGACCATAGCTATGGCTTTAGACCAAAACGCAGTGCTCACGATGCCATAGAGCAAGTCTTGGAATACCTAGATGAAGGCTACCAATGGGTAATTGATTTAGACATTGAGAAATACTTTGACACGGTCAATCATGATAAATTAATTTCAATAATCAGAGAGCAGGTAAACGACAAAACCACCCTCCACTTGATCCGGGCATTCCTAAAAGCCGGAATCATGGAAGATGGCTTGGTTAAGCCCAATAAGCTTGGCGTGCCACAAGGCGGACCTCTTTCGCCGATTCTATCGAATATCTATTTAGATAAAATGGATAAGGAATTAGAACAAAGAGGCGTGCACTTCGTGCGCTATGCCGATGACTGCAATATCTTCGTTAAAAGCAAAAAGTCGGCTGATCGGGTCATGAAGTCAATCTCGTCATGGCTAGAAAGGAAACTGTTCTTAAAGGTCAACGCAACTAAAACTAAAGTCGTGCGACCAACCAAGAGCAATTTTCTAGGATTTACCTTCTGGAAAAACGGCGAACGCTGGCAGACAAAGCCAGGAGACGACCGCAAAGCCAAGCTCTACGACAAGATTAGAGAACTGTTGAGTCGCCGTAAAGCAGCTGCCCAGCCCTTATCAGTGGTTTTTACTAAGATAAATCAAGTAGTCAGAGGCTGGATCAACTACTTCAAAATTGGCGATATGAAACACTTTCTGTTTAAATTCAGTCAATGGATGCGCCATAAGATACGAGTAGTAATCATTAAGCAATGGAAGCGCTCCAAAAGAATATATACCAACCTGATGCGAATAAACAAGGCGCTAAAGTGCAACTTTAGCGACGAAGATATCCGCAAAGTAGCCAATGCGCGATTAGGATGGTATAAGCGCAGTGCAGGACAAGTCGTAAATTTCCTGCTCAGTCCCCAAGTCTTAGGGATAAAGAAAGCAGATCGCCCAGGATTGGTCGATCCGCTAGAATATTATATATCTCGTAAAGAATTACAAATGTAGCGCCGGATACGGAACCGTACGTCCGGTGCAATGAGAGGGGCGAGAATTAAACTCCCTCTACTCTA
>NZ_PCZD01000101.1:0-1961 GCF_002553975.1 Lactobacillus sp. UMNPBX6 | reverse complement strand
AATGGACTTTTTTTAATATTTGAACGAAGTGTTCAATTTGATTTTACAATCCGCCAAAAAAAGTTTTTAAAAAATAAAAATATATAATTTTTTATATTAATATAGCCTTAGTTATATTAATATAGTAGTATTTTTTAAAAGAGCAAATGCCATTATATCGGGGATTAAAGGCATTTTGTGTAAATAGTGCAGGTTTATATAGTAGAAAAATAAAATAAATAAAAATTGATATTTTTTAAGCTTGTTATGATAACAAGTATATATAAGATATAATTTAATGAAAAAACTATATTTGTATAGTAATTTAAAGATTGAAATATATTTCGAGATCTAAAATGAGGTTCAAGTTCTGAAACAAAGTCTGAAGCTAATGAAAACGAATACAAACTAGAAGAAAAATGTTATAAATATATGCGTAAGGTAATTAAACAATTCGAAAAGATATCAACTTACTAAAAAGGAGAATAAAGAACTATGGATGGTAAGAAATATTCAGTAGTTATTGCCGGTGGTGGTAGTACTTTTACACCAGGATTTGTACTCGACTTAATCAAGAGCCAAGACAAGTTCCCAATGAGACAATTGAAGTTCTACGATAACGATGCAGAACGTCAAAAGAAAATTGGTGAAGCTGTTAAGATTATCATGAAGGAAAGAGCTCCACAAATTAAGTTCTCATACACCACTGATCCTAAGGAAGCCTTTACTGACGTTGACTTCGTAATGGGTTCAATTCGTGTTGGTAAATACCACATGAGAAGTTTAGATGAAAAGATCCCATTGAAATACGGCGTAAACGGTCAAGAAACTACAGGACCCGGAGGTATGGCTTACGGTCTTCGTTCAATTCCTGCAATCATTCAAATTATTGACTGGATGCAAGAATACTCACCAAACGCTTGGATGATCAACTACTCCAACACTATTGCGATTGTTGCTGAAGCTTGCCGTCGTCTTCGTCCAGGTGCAAAAATTATCAACATTTGTGATATGCCAATTGATGACATGGACAGAATGGCAGCTATCTGCGGTCTTGACAGCTGGCACGACATTGACTTCAACTACTACGGCTTGAACCACTTCGGCTGGTGGAAAGAAGTTAGAAACAAGAAGACCGGCGAAGACTTAATGCCTAAGCTTAAGGAATACGTTAAGGATCACGGTTACTGGGTAGGCGGCGACTACGACAAGGATACTGAAGCTTCATGGGAAGCTACCTTTAAGAAGGTTGCCGATGACTACAAGATGGATCCAGAAACCTTGCCAAACAACTACATGCAATACTACTACTTCCCACAATATGAAGTAGCAAACGCCGATCCAAAGCACACTCGTACTGATGAAATTCGTGAACACCGTCAAAAGATTGTCTTCGGTGAATGTGAAAGAATCGTTAAGGCAGGTACTGCTAAGAATAATATTTGGGACATTTCAGGTTTGCACTCAGAATATATCGTAGATATTATTCACGCTATTGCCTACAACACCCACGAGAAGTTCTTAGCTAACTGTGAAAACAATGGTGCTATTTCAAACATGGATCCAGATTCAATCGTTGAAGTTCCAGCATTGTTTGGTGCTGATGGTATTCAACCAATGGCAACTGGTAAGGCTGGCCGCTTCCAAAGAGGTTTGATGATGGAACAACAAACCTGTGAAAAATTGGTTGTTGATGCTTATGTAGAACACTCATACCAAAAGATGCTCCAAGCCTTTGCTTTGAACAAGACTGTTCCAGATGCATCTGTAGCTAAGAAGATCTTGGATGACATGATTCCAGTTAATGCTCCATATTGGCCAGAACTTAAATAACAATTTTAAAAGTCATAACAAATAAGAAAAAGGTAACTATTCTATAATCAATGTCATTAAGTTAAGACATTGACAATTAAGGGTGCTTTTTTAGAGTGTCTGGGAAAAAACTAACCCTTAGATACTGAAAGACGATCAATCCAACTCTT
>NZ_PCZD01000100.1:0-2456 GCF_002553975.1 Lactobacillus sp. UMNPBX6 | reverse complement strand
TATAAGATAGGCGAAAAGGCAGGTCTTTTCGCCTTTATTTTATACAAAAAAAGAGATCGAATCCAAATGATTCGATCTCTAAAAAAGCACCCTTAATTGTCAATGTCTTAACTTAATGACATTGCCTTACTGGAAATCGTCTTTTTTTGCGTATACAGAATGATATGAATTAGTAATGTTAAGGTCATGTTAGGGTTTTTAGGAAATTTTGAGTTATCTTGGAGAATGCTAAGAGAGATGAATTTAAATCACTGAGTTCATTAGTACTTTTTATATTAAGTATCATACATATCAATTGAATATATGCTCTGAGTGCGTAAGTTGATTTATTTGAAAAATTTTTATGAGTAATTTGTGCTAATTTATCAATAATTTTCATATTCCCAATGTTTGCTTCTTTTACAAGACCACGCTGGTGAGAAAGTGCAGAGTATAGACACCAATATGGGTCATGTGAATCAGTATTATGAGATTCAATCTCTTTTAGCAAGTCTTTTTCGAAAACAGAAAAAGAATGATTAAGAACTGCTTTACAAAGTTCGTCTCGGGACTGGAAGCAGCGATAAATGGGGATAACTGAGCAGTGGCAGACCTTAGCCACTGCTCGAATCTTCACGTTTATCAAACCTACCTTTTTAAAAAGCCGTAGGATATAGTATCCATGCGACTTTTCTTTGTATTATTTACTTGAATTTGTGGTTTTATTTGAGTCTTTGTGTGACCAAGGAAAATTTTGTACATCCTTTTCTCTGGCAAAGCCCCATAACCCTGATTTTTGCACTTTACCATTGGGATCTGTATATTGGATGTTTTCATCGTTGTCTACAAATTTGGCATCGGTTGAGCCTCTCCATTTATTAACAAAGCTCAGTACTTGTTGTCTTACTTCAGGGCTCAAATCTATTTTTCGGCCTTGCATTGACTCCTCAACTACAATTACAGGCATGTTTTCTTCTTTACCGTAGCCATCTAAGTTTTTCATTGTGGTTTCAATATCAGAAATCATCTTTTGCAAATCAGCCTTAGTGTATGTAGTAGGTATACTCTTAGAAAGCATGTAATTATTAATACAATCCCAGCCCTTGCTTGTGGCGTCTTCAAAAGGCTTGCGTGTAGCATATGAAGATGCTCCTTCATCTGCATCATCTGCAGAGTCAGCTTTATCAAGAAGAGCATTTAAGGCTTTATAGTCATCTTCAGTAGGAAGCTCTGAACTAGATGCGATTTGATTACTGTTTGTATTTGACGACTGGCTATTTGAGCCATTTGTAGCAGAGCTGCTGCTATTAGCAGTGTTTGAAGTGGTACTTGATGAACTGCTATTTGTAGTATTTTGCTGTGAATTAGTTGAAGTACTGCTGTTGGAAGTACTTGTATTATTTGAATTGATGCGTTTATTGGTGTTTGAGTTGATTGGACCATCATAAGCTAATAAAACATTGTTTGAGCGTATGTATTGGTTGTCGTCAATTTGTACATACTTTTTGCCATTGATACGTACCGGCTTGCCGTAATAAGTTACACTGCGACCTTTACGGAGTTTCATGCCTTTAATACGTTGGCCTTGGGCATTGTACACGTAAGAATTACGAACCAAACTCGTTTCATAGCCGTTAGTTAGTGCTGAACTATTTCTGTGTTTAGCAAAATTAGAAGTCTTGATGTAGATATTACCACTAATGATGTTGTATTTTTTACCATTTAGTTCGATAGTTCCAATCACTTTGACTCTGCTACCTTTACGGTAAAGCTTTTTGTTTGCACGTTGGCCATTGTAGTTATAAGCATATGCATTGTGTGTTAATCTCCGGTAGCTAGTTGCAGCATTAGTAGTTTGAGTGTTCATGCCAAATAGACCTGCAGTGAGTAGTGCTGCTGTAGAGTACTTTACTAGTTTATTCATTCTCTTGTTATCTTCTTTCCTTATTAATAGCTTTAATAATTCTAATTATATGACTTATAGAGAATCATGAGATAACTATATTTTAGGCAGTAAGGAGCTATTTATTACTTTAGTGCCTAAAATTTTTATTTAATCATAATGTATATAGGATCTTTTCTTTAGATTGAGCACACTTTTCGAAGAATATATTTTAAATTGATAGAATAGTTGCATAGATATAGAACTATCGAGAGAGGAATTACTAAAAATGCTTGTAGGTGAAGACGATCTTTACAAAGAATTTGAAGGAGACAGTGAATTTAAAAGATGTGGATTCTGTCATAAAAAATATTTTCGAAAAGAATTTCTGAGAGTACCAGAATTTGAAACAATAGCAGAAGATATTTGTCCTTATTGCAATGGACTTAATAGCATGTGTGGTCCAAATTTTAAATATATAAATTATAAAATTGAAGATATTGATGTAAACAATTTATAAGTTCAAGAGTGCAATATTACGAAACTGTCAAATCTTTTGTGTAAATAGATCTTTCTCGTAAATTGATTTTTTAAT